>NZ_JCABYM010000045.1:0-51613 GCF_059499385.1 Limnoglobus sp.
GGGTGTACGAGAACATCCTCGGCCTGACCGCCCCGCCGGCCGCCCCGGACGTGCCGGAGTTGGAGAAGACGGTCCTCAAGGGGACGCTCCGGCAGCGGATGGAGCAGCACCGGGCGAACCCGAGTTGCGCCGGCTGCCACGCCAAGCTCGACCCGCTCGGGTTCGGCCTCGAAAACTTCGACGGCATCGGGAAGTGGCGGGACCAGGACGAGGGCCAGAAGGTGGACGCCACCGGCGTGCTGCCGGACGGCGCGAAGTTTAACGGCCCCGCGGAGCTGCGCAAAGTTCTGCTGTCGAAGGCCGACCTGTTCCGCCGCTGTCTTTCCGAGAAACTGCTGACGTACAGCCTCGGCCGTGGGCTAGAGTATTACGACCGCTGCGTGCTCGACGACCTCGTGAAGAAGCTGAAGGCCGGGGACGACAAGTTCTCGGCGCTCGTGCTGGCCATCGTGGAAACCGACGCGTTCCAGAAGCGTCGCGGCAAACGGAGCGAATGATGAAACCGATCTCTCGCCGAACCATGCTCAGGGGTTTGGGGACCGCCATCGCGCTGCCGTGGCTGGAGTCGGCGGCCCGCGCCGCCGCCCCGGCCGTGGCCGCGGCCGTCACCCCGCCCCGCCGGGCCGCGTTCGTGTACGTGCCGAACGGCGTGATCGTCAACGACTGGTTCCCGAAGGACGAGGGCAAGCTCGGCGAGCTGCCGGAAATCCTCCGGGCGCTGACGCCGTTCAAGGACTCGTTGAACGTCTTCTCGAACATGACCCTGGACAAGGCCCGCGCCAACGGCGACGGCCCCGGTGACCACGCGCGGGCGATGTCCGCGTTCCTCACCGGCCGGCAACCCCGCAAGACGCACGGGGCGGACATCCGCATCGGGATGTCGGCCGACCAGCACATCGCGAACGTGATCGGCGACCACACCCGGTTCCCGTCTTTGGAACTCGGCATCGAGCGGGGCCAACAGGCCGGGAACTGCGACTCCGGGTACAGCTGCGCCTACTCGTCGAACCTGTCGTGGCGGAGCGAGGCGACACCGAACGCGAAGGAGACCGACCCGAAGGCCGTGTTCGACCGCCTCTTCGGCGGCAACGACCCGAAGGAGCTCGCGGCCGCCCGCGCGAAGCGGGACCTGTACAACAAGTCCGTCCTGGATTTCGTGACGGACGACGCGAAGTCTTTGGCGAAGACGCTCGGCAAGGGGGACCAGCGGAAGCTGGACGAGTACCTGTCGGCCGTCCGCGAGGTCGAAGAACGCATCGACCTGATGAAGAAGCTGAACGCCGAGCGGAAGCCGGTGGCGAAGCCGGACCTGACCATCCCGGCCAACCCCGCCGAGTTCAAGGACCACGTCCGGCTGATGTGCGACCTGATGGTGCTGGCGTTCCAGACCGACCTGACGCGGGTGGCGACGCTGCCGTTCGCCAACGACGGGAGCAACCGGTCGTACAAGTCGATGGGCGTCGCGGAAGGCCACCACGACCTGTCGCACCACGGCCGCAGCGCCGAGAAGATGGCGAAGCTCAAGAAGATCAACACGCACCACGTCGAGCAGTTGGCGTACATGCTCGACAAGATGGCGAAGATCAAGGAATCGAACGGCACGTCGCTGCTCGACAACACGCTCATGGTGTACGGCAGCGGCATCGGCGACGGCGACCGGCACAACCACGACGAGCTGCCGATCCTGCTCATCGGCAAGGGCGGCGGCAGCGTCACCGGCGGCCGCCACGTCAAGGCCCCGCGGGAGACGCCGCTCATGAACCTCTACCTGGCGATCTTCGAGCGGATGGGCGCGCCGGCGACGCGGTTCGGCGACAGCACCGGCGTGCTGTCGATCTGAGCGGTACGTGAAACGCAAGAAGCCCGGCCGCTCGGCCGGGCTTCTTCCTTTTCCCCTGGGACCGCTTCCCCTGGGACCGCGGGCGTCCCGCCCGCCCACCTTCCCGGCTTCGGGGGCCAGTCTTACGCGGCTGGGAGTGAAGCGGGCGGGACGCCCGCGGTCCCAGGGGGGCCGGACGGTGACGGACGACCGTTACGGCTTCTTGAACTCCGTCACCTCGATCGTCGTCTTCGTGTCGCCGACCTTCGAGACGACCTTCACCAACCCGCCCGGCACGTCGTCGGACATCCACGTCTGGCTCTCGGCCTCGCCGGCCGGCGTCTTCACCTTCGCCTTGAACCACTTCGTCTTCACCTCCGTCGCGCCGATCTTCAGCGTCTCCGTCCCCTCCTCGGTCGTGCCCTCCGGCTTCTCCGGCTTCTCGGCCTTCGGGGCCTTGCCCGGATCGGCCTTCGGGATGTCGATCGTCTTCGGCACGTCCCGCTTCGTCGCCGGCTGCTTGAACTCCATGCCCATGACCTTGGAGACGACCTCCGTTTCCAGCACGAGCTTGTCCTTGCCGACCTCGACGAGCTTGTTCGTGGTGGTGATCTCGCTGGTCATCTTGTCGAACTCGCTGACCGTCTTCATGGTGACGGTCGTGCCGGCCTTGTGGGCGGACCAGCTCTTGTACTCCGGGTTGTCGATCGTCTCGGCCCGGACCGCGCCGGCGGCGAGGGCGAGGGCGATCATTGGGAGGAGGCGGAACCGCGTCATGTGTCGAACTCCGTTTGCGGGTGAAGTGCGGCCGCGGACCCTCGCGGCCACTGAGAGTCTACGCGGCCGGGCCGCCGCCGGACGTGTGGGAAGGGGAAATTCGATGCGACAGACCGGGCCGCGGCGGTCAGGGGGTCGGCCCCTCGCCCTCCCGGACCGTGTACTCGCGGTCCGCGGTCAGGCCGTCGATCCGTTGCACCGCCCCGCCGGCCCACGTCACCGTCAGCCGGCCGACGCGGGCCGCGTCGCCGAGGCCGAAGTCGATCCGCGGGTCGTTCGCCGACAGGTAACTCCCGCCGCCCTTGACGAACCGCGTCAGCGTCCGCCCGCCGGCCTCGAGCGCGAGCTTCGTACCGACCACGTCGCGGCGGCCCTTGCCCTCGAGCTTCAGCCGCAGCCAGTGCCGGTCGTCGCCGGCGACGTTCCGCAGCACGACGACGGGATCGTTCTGGTGGCTCACCACCACGTCCGGCCGGCCGTCGTCGTCCAGGTCGGCGACGGCCAGCCCGCGGCCGACGTGCCCGCCGCGGAAGTACGGCCCGCCCCGGCCGGGGACCTCGCGGAACTGGCGGCGGCCGTCGTGTTCCTCGTTCCGCAGGAACACCGGCCGCTGGCGGTACGCCGAGCCGGACGGCCGCCGCAGGACGTGCCCGTTGGCGATGACTAAATCCTCCCACCCGTCGCGGTCGAAGTCGGCGAACGCCGTCCCGAACCCGACGAACGACCGGCCGATCCGCCCGAGGCCGGCCGCCTGCGCGTAGTGCTGGAACCGGTCGCCGTCGATGTTCCGGTAGAGGGCGTGGACCTCGCTCTGGAAGTTCGTGACGAACAGGGCCGGCCGGCCGGACCCGTCGTAGTCGGCCGCGTCCACGCCCATGCTGCCGTTGTAGAGGCCGTTGTCGTCGGTCGCGACGCCGGCGATTCGGCCGACCTCCTCGAACCGGAAGAGTCCGCGGTTCGCGTACAGGAAGTTGTCGCCCGCGTCGTTCGCGACGTAAACGTCCGGCCGGCCGTCGCCGGTCACGTCCGCGATCAGCACGCCGAGGCCCTTGCCGTCGGGCCGCAGCTGGTCGCCCTTGTCCTGGAACGTGCCGTCCCCGGCGTTGCGGTACAGCCGGTGCTTGAGCGGCCCGAACCGTTGCGGCGGGCACACGTCGCCGCACGCCGGGTCGTTCGCGAACGACCAATCGACGTAGTAACAGACGTACAGGTCCGGGAGCCCGTCGCCGTCCAGGTCGCCGAACGCGGCGCTCGTGGCCCACCGCGCGTCGGTCAACCCGGCCTTCGCCGTCACGTCCACGAACTTTCGGCCGCCGTCGTTGCGGAAAAGAACCGTCCGGTCCCACCCGGTCACGAGCAGGTCCGGGAAGCCGTCGCGGTCGATGTCGGCGACGGCGACGCCGTGTGAGTAGAAGGCCGGCGCGGCGTCGAGGCCGACTCCGGCCGACACGTCCTGGAAGTTCCACCCGCCGAGGTTGCGGTACAGCTTGCCCCGCCGGCCGCGGACTTGCTTGCCGTCGAGCGACCCGCCGCCGGGGAAGTAGAGATCGACCTTGCCGTCCGCGTCGTAGTCGAACGCGGCGACGCCGCCGCCGAGGGATTCGAGGATCGTCGAAAGGTTCGCCTCCTCGCCGTTGCGGTACGCGAACGCGATCCCGGTGCGGGCCGTCACGTCTTCAAAGATCGGCGGTCCGTCCGCCTCCTGCGGCGGGGGCGGTGAAGGTGGCTCGGCCCCGCGGTTCAACAGGAGCGCGGCCGCGACGCCGACGGCGGCGAGGGCGAGCACGGCGAACAGCACCCGCACGCGCGTCACGGCTTCTTCCCGATGGACCGGATGGGGCCGAGGAGGTCGTCGTCGATCCGCTGGACCTTCGCCAACTGCTCGCGGGCTTCCGCCTCCCGGCCGAGGTCGCGGAGGCAGCGGGCCAGTTGCACGTTCGCGTCGCGGGCCTTCGGGGAAAGCTCGAGCGCCCGCCGCAGGTGCTTCTCCGCTTCCGCCGGCTCCTTTAGGTCGAGATGCAACTTGCCCAACTCCGTCAGCGTCGGCACGTCGTCCGGCCGCTCCCGGATGAGGGCGTTCAGCCCGTCGGCGGCGCGGTCGAGTTCGCCGAGCTGCCGCCGACACCGGGCGATGCCGAGCCGCACGGCGAACGGCTCGTACCCGTCCGCCAGCAGCTTCTCGAAATGTTCTATCGCCCCCGTAGGGTCGTCGCGGCTCGTGACGTCCGCGAGGCGGAACCGGCACGCCGCGTCGGTCGGGTTCGCGTCGAGCGATTGCCGGTAGTCGGCCGCGGCCTCCGCCCCCTGCCCCAACCGCTCGCGGGCCTGGCCGCGGAGGAACAAGGCGTAGCCGAGGTCGGCCGGCGGGAGTTGCCGTTGAAGCCACACGTCCGCGGCGCGGACGGCCATGTCGGGCTGCCGCGCCACGTAGCCCCGCGTGACGGCCTCGATCATCAGCGGCACGCTCGGGTGGTCCGGCTGCTCGACGCACAACTTCAGCGCCCCGGCCGCGCCGGTCGTGTCCCCCTCCTGGTTGCGGCGGAACATCCGCTCCAGCTTCGCCTCTTCCTTCTCCCCGCCGGCCGCGAGGTAGCGGTCGAGGAGCCGCTCGGCCGCGGCCGGGTCGTCGGCCCGCCGGGCCGTCCGGGCGGCGAGCAACAGCGCGTCCGCGTCGGCGGGGTCGGCCGTCAGGTACTCGTCCAGGAGGCGGCGCGCGCGGGGGAAGTCGCGGTCGGCGGCGGCGACGCGGGCGGCCGCGAGCCGGCCGGCGTGCTGGCGGGCGGCGACCGCCCAGTACCCCAGCCCGCCGATCAGCCCCGCGGCCGCGAGGAGGAGGACGCGAGAGCGGAACGTCCGGGGCACGGCTACTTCGATTGGAGGTCGAAGTCGAACGTGTTCGGCCCGGCCTCGGTGACCTCCTTGGTGATCTCGCTCTTCGTGTTGTACCGGTCCGGCAGCAGGTTGATCTCCATCACCTCGTCGTGGCCGGGGCCGTCCATCTTGGTCATCTCCCGCATGGTCGTCTTCTTCGTCGAGGTAATCATGACCTTGCACTTGCCGATCGGGGCCATGTCGTCGTACTTGCCGTCGAGGATGGAGATCGAGGCCGGGGCCTGGCCGTTCTGCAGGTCGAAAACGATCCGGCCGGACTGGACCGGCTTGCCATCGACCTTGATCGTGCCGCTGACCTTGGCCCGCTTCGCGTCGGGGGCCCGCTTGTTGCCGTCGCACCCGGCGAGGGCGAGGGCGGCGAGGCCGAGGGTGAGGCAGAGGGTGGTGCGCACGGGCGCTCCTGGGTTCGGAGGGAAGGGATTGGGGGACGAAAACGCCCGGCCGCGCGGCGACCGGGCGTCCGGGTTCGATCCGCACGGCTTAGTTATCGGAAATCGTCTGGCCGTCGTCGCGGATGGCGTACAGGGCGAGCTGGACGAACGGCAGGCTGTCGCGGACGAACCGGACGGACCCGTCGCCCATGGCCGCGTTCACCCCGCCGGTGTGGGCGGAGTTGAGCGGGATGTTCGTGCCGACGTTGTCGCACACGCCGAGGTTGCCGCAGTCGCCGGGGGTGGCCGGCCACCCGGTCTTGCGGTTGATCTCGTACCGCACGGTCGTCATCTGGAACGTCCGGTGGTCGCCGCCGTTGCTCGACGGCGGGGTCGTGGTCCGGTTCCAGCCGATGATCCACCCGTGCTGCCGCCCGGCGGACCAGTCCACCTTCGCGTTCCCGGCGACGAGAAAGTCGTTCTGCTCGCTAATCATCATCGTGTTGCTCGTCCCGTCCGTGATGCCCACGAGCTTCAAGTTCGGGATGCCCGGCCGGAGGATGCCGCTGCCGCCGGAGATGCCGCCGGAGCAGCAGCCGGGGGTGTTCGTCCCGGTCGCGATCCGGGTCTCGGTGTACGTCGGGTGGACGCCGCTGGGCAGGACGGCCCCGGAGATGCCGACGTAGTGGTTGGCGGCGACGAAGCTGCCGGACAGCGTCCCGGTCGGGTTGCTGCGGGCGCGGTCGCCGATCGGGGACGAGGCGCAGATGAACGGCGGGATGATGACGCCGCTGGCCGCGGCCGCGTTCGGCGACCCGGCCGACCCGCTCCCGCCCCACCCGGACGAGCTGGCCGTCGCCGGCGGGGTGATCGAGAACGAGAACCGCTGGAACAGGTTCTGCTGCTCGATGTACGGCAGGACGAACACCGTCCACCCGCTGCCCCACCCGCCGCCGCCGTTGCCGACCGGCGGCACGTCCTGCACGCCGCCGGGCGGCAGGAACCCGTTCGTGTCGTGGTAGGCGTGGCACGCGATGCCGAGCTGCTTCAGGTTGTTCTGGCACTTGGCGCGGGCGGCCGCCTCGCGGACCTTCTGGACGGCCGGCAGCAGCAGGCCGATCAGGATCGCGATAATCGCGATCACGACCAACAGCTCGATCAGCGTGAACGCCTTTCGACCCGTCGGCGGGAGAGGGAACGATTTCATCGGGCACCTCGGGAGGATGGAAGAAGAATCCGAACGGTTTGGGGCGGGCCGCGATCAGGGAAGATGAGTTCGGGGAAGACGGTCGCCGCCGACAACCCCCCCGACAGTATCACGACCTTCCCGACCGAACAAGTGAAAACAAAAGGAAAGTCGCAAGGCCGGCCGTTACACCCCCGTGACCTACTCCCGCCGCGGCTCGCTTATCTTGAATACGCCCCTGCCGCCCGGAGGATTCACCCGTGTACCACGCCGCGACCGCTTTTTTGCTCCTCCTCGGCCTGACCGCCGCCGCCGAGGACAAGAAGAAGGCCAACACCAACGCCCTCGTCAAGGAGTTCCAGACGAAACTGAAGGTGACGGCCAGTTCTTACTGGCCGGGGTGGCCGCCGGAGTACCTGATCGACGGCAACCTGAAGAAGTCGTGGTTCAGTGAGAAGGGCGACACGGTCGCGAAGAAGACGAAGCCGTGGGTGCAGGTGACCTTCCCGCGGGATGTCGAGGTCGGCCGCGTGACGGTCCACGGCAACCGGGAGGAGCCGTGGGCGAAGAACTACTCGTTCCTGGCCGGCAAGCTGGAGCTGCTCGACGCCGCCGGCAAGGTGCTCGCGACGGAGGAGAACGACGGCATCGGCGAGCACAAGGACTTCGACTTCACGTTTAAGAAGCCGGTGGCGAAGGTGCGGGCCGTGAAGTTTACGGCCCTCGGCGACGAGGGGGACAAGAACCCGGACGACGACGTGGCGATCGGCGAGATCGAGGTGGAGTAGCCGTCACTTCGCCGTCTCGAACCGGTAGCGGCCCTCGCGGGCGTTGAGCTTCAACTGAATCTCCGCGTCCAGCCCGGCGAACTTCGCGCCGACGATTTCCCCCGTACCGCTGCCGCGGGGGTCGAGCTTCCCGTCCGGCGTGACGTGCAGTTGCAGGTCGGCCGTGCCGCGGAGCTTCCCCTCGATCTTGTCCGGCAGGCCCCAACTCGGCGGGAGCTTGCGGACATCGACCCCCTTCGCGCCGAGCTTCGTCGCGAACACCCGGTCCGGCTTCTCGAAATCGTACACGCCGTTGACCGTCACCGTTC
Source organism: Limnoglobus sp. (assembly GCF_059499385.1). Lineage (NCBI taxonomy): Bacteria > Pseudomonadati > Planctomycetota > Planctomycetia > Gemmatales > Gemmataceae > Limnoglobus > Limnoglobus sp. The sequence continues at coordinate 8,142 of NZ_JCABYM010000045.1, forward strand.
CGTCGGCGAGCGTGACCCGGCCGTCGTCGATCTTCACCTTCCCGGCGGCGACGCCGACGCGGCCGGCCACGTTCGTCACGGTGGCGTCCGCGTCCGGGAAGCGGAGGGTCGCCCCGCCGGCGGGCCGCAGCTCGACGTTGTAATCCACCCCCACGCCGGGGCGGCGGGTGAGCGTCACGGTCGCGGCCGTGCGGCCGGACGGGTCGAGGTGGTCCCACGTGTCCGGCGGCACGGCCGGGATGCTCCGGAGCAAGTCCGCGTTCAGCGGGGCGTCGTCCGCCGTGAGGGTGATGGTCGCCTGCCCCGTTTTCGGCGCGAGGCGGCCGGTGATCGCCCACTTGCCCCACGGCGAGCCGTCGGTTTGACCCGTGACGGCGTAGCCGTCCCCGTCCGGGCGGATGTCGCCGCTAATGTTCGGGAGGTCGAAGTCCGGGTGGCCGGGTTGTTGGATGCGGACGCGGAGGTTGGTCAAATGAATGACGGGGACGGCCGCCGTGCCGCCGCCGGCGTCGGACGCCTTCGGGACGGTCGAGAGCAGGCGGTTCTCGGCGTCGAGCCGCAGCAGCACGTCCACGTCCTTCGCCGTCACCGTCGTCGGGGAGACGCGGCCGGCGATCAGGTCCATCAGCGACACGTCGGTTTCGAGCGTGCCGACTTTGAGCAGGGGTGGCGACTCGGCGGCCGGCGACTTCGAATCGCCGTCGGCGACACTGAACGCGACGGACGTGGTCGCCGCCCCGACGCTCAGGCTCTGGACCTGTACCGGCAAGCCGACGAGGGCGGTCAGTTGTTCGCCCGCCGCCTGGCGGCCGTAGGAACTGTTGACGTAGCTCGTGACCCCCAGCCATGCCCCTCCGACGAGGACGACGCTTACGCCCAGGACCCAGAGCAAGATTTTTCGCGTTCGTTTCATGGTCGGCCCCGAAGGAATCGCGACCGTCCGTGGTGCAACCAACGTGCCGGTATCGTTCTTTGTAGGGCGGGTCACGGCACGTTCGGGATCGCCGGTGTCACACAGGCCCCGGCCGCGCTCGGGTAACACGACGCGTGGACCTTGCAGCACGGGGCGGTCGTCTTGCCGCGGCTCGGGAACAGCGTCTCCAGCACCCGTTGACTCGGTACGTAGATGCGGTCGCCGGGGCGGAGTTGATAGTTCGTGCTCGTGTCGCCGAGCTGCACGATCTGTGGGTAACAGACCGGCAGCACCTCGCGGCAGCCGCTCGGCTCGGTCGGGCGGACGAGGATGACCTTCCGCTCCTGCGCCTGCCGGGTCAGCCCGCCGGCGGCCATGATGCCGTCCAGCACCGTCTCCCGCCCGGCGAGCGGGTACGAGCCGGGCGAGTTCACCTCGCCGAGGACGTAGTAGACCTTGCTCTGCCGGCCGATGAGGCGGACGGTGATCGCCACGTCCTTCTTCTCCTTCGCCTTCACCAGCGTGCGGATCTCGCCCTCGATGGCCGCCGTCGTCTTGCCGACGACGATGGGCCGGCCGTAGTCGCCGAGTTCGATGGACCCGTCGGGAAGGATCGTCTGGTCGGCCGGGATGCGGACGGGGGAGTCGATGTCCACGGTCTGCACGAGCAGCACGTCGCCGGGTTCGACGAGGTACTCGGCCAGTGGAACCTTCGCCAGCTCTCGCGGCAGTGCCGGCGGCGGGACGTTCGTGTCGCGGAAGGTTTCCGCTTCTTGCACGAGTCGATGCGTGGGCGGGGACAGGCCGAACGTGCTGCACCCGGCTTGCGCGAGCGACAAGAGTGCGAACCCAACGACGAGAGCGACGCGACGCATGGCCGACCTCCGCGGACAACTTGCCGAGTTTATCGGCGAAGCGGGTCGGCGGAGTTTTGCCCAATTTGTCGGGAGTGTCGGCAACCGCCCGACTTCCGAAGTCCGGTTTCGACTTCGGAAGTCGAACGCCGCGGGTGCGTTCGCGGGGTCGGCAACCGCCCCACCGACCCATCGACTTCCGAAGTCGAAGCCGGACTTCGGAAGTCGGGTCACCGCGTCCGCGGCGACACTTGCGGCAGCGGGACGGTCGTGCCGAGCACGGACTGCCGCAGCAGGTAGCGGATCGCTTCCTCCGTCAGGAGCGCCGCGGCGTTCACCCGCGGGTGCGGCGCGTCAACCGTGCCGGTCACGGTCAGCCGGACCGTGCGGTTCGACAGCAGGTCGCTGGCCGCCCGGATCACCCGCACCGGGAGCGGCGTGAGGATCGTCGCCACGTCCAACCCGACCCGCTGCAACGCGGCGTCGTTGAACCCGATCTGCCCGGTCCGGACGATGACCGCCAGGTCGAGCCGCCCGTTCAAGCCGATCGTGCCGTCCGCGTACAGGTCGCTCGTCGGGTTCGCCAGCGTCAGCCGCTCCAGCCGGAACACGCCGCGGGCCAAGCGGCCGCGGAGTTCGCCGGTGTCGAACGGTTTCAGCACGGCCGTCGGCGGGACGAACGGCGAGATCGTGTTCAGCACCGGCAGCTCGCGGACGCCGGCCTGGGCGATCGCCATGACGACCCGCGCCGTCACGTCGTCGGACGTGCGGACGCCCTCGCCGCCGAGGTCGATCCGGCCGGTCACGCGGGCGCTGCCGAAGTAGTTCGACTGCCGCAGGTCGGCCAGGACGTTCCCGACCTGCACGTTCGTGAACTTCACCTGCCCGGTCAGCCGGCCGCTCGCGCCCCACGAGGATTCGAGGTGGGCCGTGACCCGGCCGTTGCCGATCGTGCCGGTCGCGTCGCGGACGGTGACCTGCCCGCCGCCGGCCCGCACCGTGACCGTGAACGGGACGCGCACGTCGGTCGCCGTCAGCCCGGCCACCTTCCCGCGCGTCAGGCCGAACGACCCGGTGGCTCGGAACTCCGGGTACAGCCGGCCCCGAACGATCAGCGACGCGCCGCCCTCGATCAGATCGGGCCGGTCGGTGAACACCTGGAGCAACCGGCCGAGGTCGGCCCGCTCCACATCGAACCGGAAGAAGTTACGGGCCGGGTCTTCGAGACTCGCCCGAACTCGTGCGCGGACCGTGCCGCCGGCCACCGGGCCGACGGAATCGACCAGCTCGAACGAGCCGTTGCGGAGCCGGATGCGGCCGCCCAATTCCGGGATGAACCGGCTGCGGCCCCAGCCGAGGCCGCGGAACGTGTACCGGCCGCTGCCGTCCTGCAGGTCCGGAGAGAACTCGAAGAACAGGTCGAGCCGCCCCTTCAGCGGCACGCCCTTGAGTTGCAGCGCCTCGACGAGCCGCGCCAGGTCGATCCGGCGGAGGGACAGCATCCCCTTCCCCTCCGGCTCCTCCTTCTTCGCCTCCGGGTAGCGGCCGTTGACCTCGAACGACCCGCCGAGCGCCTTCCCTTCGAGGTCGTACTTCACGGCCGTGCCTTCGAGCGACACCTTGCCGGTCAGCTTCTCGGCCGGGATACCCTGCACGGTGAGCCGGTCCGCGGTCACCGTCACGTCGGCGGCGACGGCCCGGTCCTGGTTCGGCTTCGCCACCGGGATCGTGCCGGCTACCGTCCCGGACACCTGCCCGGTGAGGCGGACGGGGATTTTCGGGAACGCCTTGCCGACGGCCCCGGAGTCGATGTCCGCGAACGTCAGCTTGATGTCGCCGGCCTGGTCCGCCCGCCGCGGCACGTCCACGGAGCCGGCGAGCTTGCCGCGGAAGATTTCGGCCGACAGGTCGGTGACGGTAATGCGTTCCGGCTTCACCGCCCACTTCGCCGACAGCTTGCCGCCGGGGATGTCGGCGGCCGTCAACTCGGTCGCGGACACGCTGCCGGACGCGGCGACGGAGAACGGGACGAGGGTGCCGGTGATCGTCGAGTCGCTGGCGAGCTTCCCGCGGACCGGGACGCCGATTTCGAGTTCCGGGACGAGCTTCTGGAGTTCGCCGACCTCCCGCGGTTGCGTGCGGACGGTCGCGGTGAACGGGAACTTGCCCGCGAGCGCCAGCGTCGCGTCGGCGGTCAGCGGCACGCCCTCGACGGCGGCCGACACGTCGGTCAGCTTCGCCCGGCCGTCGGCGACCGCGAGTTTCACCTTCGGATCGCTAACGGTTCGGTCGAAGAGTATCAGTTGCCCGGCCGACAGGTCCGCGGACGCGACCCACTTCGCCGGGTCACTCACGTCGTCGAGCGGGCTGCGGAACTGCGCCTTGCCGGTGACCGCGCCGGCCACCGGCAGCCCGCCGGGGAGCGCCTTGAACAGCTCGCCGAGCGGCACGGCCGCCAGGTCGAGGGTCGCGACGAGGTCGCCCCGCGGCTCGACGGCGGCCGTGGCCGTGCCGCGGATTTCGCCCGGCGTCCCGCCCGCGTCCGGCGGCAGCGTGGCCCGCAGCCCGGTGAGCGTCAGCTTCCCGTCCACATACACCACGTCGGCGGACAGGTCGCGGACCCGCATCCCTTCGAGCGCGAGTTCGGCCGACGTGACGCTGCCGCGGATCGTGTACGCCTTCGCGCTCGTGGCGTCGCCGAGTTCGACCGTCAGGCTGGCCTTTACTGTCACTTTGCCGCCGACCTTGTACCCGAGGTTGACGTTCGCCTTCGCGAGCAACTCGCCCACGTCCACGTCCTTGAGCGTGATCGTGGCCGACGCGGTCGAAGGTTCGGCCTTCGGCTGCGCGGAGGCCGTGAGCGCCAGACAAAGCCATCCGGCGGCAACGAGCAGGGAGCGCGTCATGGGAAACCCCGACAGCAAAAAATGTGGCCTGAAAAACTCATCGGCAACTTTCGCATCACTTACTCGCGGGGAGTCGTGTGCCGAAAGTTGCCGACGAGGGGCGGGGTCGTTCGACCCCACCCGTGCGAGTATTCCGAGCGGTCCGGCCGTCGAAGGCGTTACATCCGGTAGGACCGCCCGGAACGGTGCGGGGTCAGGGGGCGTCCTCGTGCCACCCGTCGCGGGCCTCTCCCGCGTCCACGTTCAGGTGAACGCGGTTGTCCACCCGGTCCACCCAGTCGAGCGGAACCCAGTGGTGCTTGCCGCCGGAGATGGTGTCGTTCTTGGCCAGCTTGACCCTGTCGCCCTCGACGTGGTCCACCTTGCCGATGCGCGTCCCGCAGGTGCAGAACACGTCCATCCCTTCCGCGATCGTCGTCGTGTCTGTCAGCATGGCATTACCTCCACGCGAGACGGGTTAACCGGGTCCGAATCTATCGGGCCATGCGGCCCGTCGAACGCCACGCGGTCGTGGCGGTTGTTGCCGACGGGAGAAAAGTAGCAAGTGGCGTACCGGCCGGACACGCCCGGACGAACGTGGGAGAAATGACCCCTATGAGCGGGCCGACACGCAACCAGCTGCCCGCCCGTGCGAACCGACGTTCCGCTCACTCACTCGGCTTCTTGCTGCCACTCGTCGCGGGCCTGCTCCGCCTTCACGAACAGGTAAACCCGGTTCTCGACGCTCGCGACCCACCACAACGGGACCCACCGCCGCTTCCCGGCGGCCGCCCTCGCCAGGAGGATCATGTCGCCGTCCACGTGGTCCACGCGGCCCAACGGCGAGCCGCACGCACAAAACACGGCCATGCCCGCGGTGATGCGGGTACACACCTGCTGCATCGAGTTCTCCAGGGTGGTTCGTCGAAGGGGTCGCCCCGGCGAACGAGCAACCGGCGTACCGGGGACGGGCGTGCAAATGTACGAATTCACACTACCCGCGGCCGTCACCCGACCGCCCGGCCCGCCGGCCCTGCGGGCACGGTCGTCCGGGCCTCCGCGAGCACGGCCGCCGGCGGCTGCCGGATGTCCCACGCCAGCCCGCACCGGCGGAGCAGCTTGATGAACTGGTAACTCACGTCGAGTTCGTACCACGCGAACCCGTGCCGGGCGGACGCCGGGGCGCGGTGGTGGTTGTTGTGCCACCCGTCGCCCATCGCCAGGTAGCCGAGCAGCCAGTTGTTCCGGCTCCCCTCCCCGGTCGCGAACCGCCGCGGCCCCCACCGGTGGCCGACCGAGTTCACCGCGAACGTGATCTGGAAGATCAGCACCGTGCTCAGCACGTACCCCCAGACGAGCCCGCCCCAGCCGCCGACCAGGTAGCACGCGGCCGCCGCCAGGAGGCCGGGGACCATCCACAGCCGGTCCAGCCAGACGAGTTCCGGGTAGCGGGTCAGGTCCTTCACGCCGGCATGGTCCGGCCGCATCAGGTCGCGGGCGAACAGCCACCCGACGTGCCCGTACCAGAACCCGTCCACGACCGGGGAGTGTACGTCCGCCGGCGTGTCCGCGTGCCGGTGGTGCGCCCGGTGGTGGATCACCCACCAGAGCGGCCCCTTCTGCAGCGCCGTGCACCCGGCCGCCGCGAGCAGGAACTGGAACCACCGCGGCGTCTTGAACGCGTGGTGCGAGAAGTACCGGTGGAACCCGACGGTGATCCCCAGGCCGCTGATTCGCGTCATGACGACGAGCAGCACGACCCCCACGACCGTGACCGGGACGAACGCGAGGGCGACCAGCGCCAGGTGGACGAGGATCAGCGGGCCGAGCGAGACCGCGATCCGGAGCGCGCGGTACCACGCGGGGCGTGGTGCGGCCGCGGCCGCATCATCCGAGGGAAGGACATCCATGAAGGCCGAACCTGGTTAAGGGAGTCGTGGCGGGGAGGTGCGAGCCACATTCTACCCCGCGGCGGCAATTCCGCCCGGCCGAACCGCTGAATCGCGCGGGATTCCATACAGTTGACCTGTCGGATTATCCGCGGACCCCCCGTCGAGGCACGAAATGGCCGAGAACGCTCCCACCCCCGCCGCGACGCTCGAGCAACGGCAGGCGATCTTCCACGCGCTGCTCGACGCGCAGGACGCCGGGGCGAGCGTCCCGCAGTCCCGCGCGGACGTGGCCAAGCAGTTTTCCGTGACCGTGGACGAGGTGAAGAAGATCGAGAAGGAAGGGATCGACGCCCAGTGGCCGCCGCTTTGACCCGGCCGCCTTGAGGCGGCGGAACTCAGCACCCGCGCCGCCGGTCCGATCCGTGCCGGCCGGAATTCGCGCGGGGGGCTTCCTGAGGGCGAATTTATTCTATATCATGCAAGGTTCACACCCCCCGACAGGAGAAAGTATGGGATTGCGAATGCGGGTTCACGACCGGGAGCCGATCGCCGCGGCGATGCGGCGGTTCAAGAAGCTGATCGAGCGGAGCGGGATGAAGAAGGAACTGCGGGCGCACGAGTACTACGAGAAGCCGTGCGAGGAGCGGAGCCGCAAGAAGCGGAACCGCGCGAACGTGATCCGGAAGGCCGCCCTGGGGCGGCCGGAGAAGAAGGCGAAGCCGTTCTGAGCCGCGTCAGCGGTGCCGCTTCTTGCCGGGCGGGGACGGGATGACCAGGGCCACGGCCTCCACCAGGGCCGGCGACATCCGCAGGACGTTGCCGGCCCGGTCGTATTTGACGGCCAGCGTGTGGTCGGCCGGGTGGACGAGCACGTCCGAGAACGCATCCCGCCAGACCCAGCCTTGCTGCAACAACGCCTGGACCTGCTTGCCCGCGTCCGGTTTCTGCGCCATGTCCGGGAGTCCTCCAGTGGGCGTGGGGATAGTGTACGAGAATTCTCAACCGCCGGTCGATCATTCGGGCAGAACGCTTTACCAGGGGCCGCCGGCCGTCAGGTCGTTACCACGATTTTGGTGAGGTCGTCGCTCACCAGAACGTCGTCGTGGTAAATCTTCACCAAAATCATGTACCGCGTCCGCGGCGTGAGCCTCCGGAACGTCACCCGCCAACTGACCAGCCCCTGGTGCGTGTCCACGGAGTGCGTTTGCAGGACGACGCTGTCGGGGTTCGGGTGAATCCGGATCAGTTGGAACACGACGCGGGGGAGGTCCTGGGGCCGGGGGTTGAACACGTGCGCCAACGTGCCGGACCATGTGACTGAGCGACGGGGCATGACGGGTGTTGCCTTTCGGGTGTGTGGGTAATGCCGCTCCTGCGCGGGAAACCGGTCAGCCGTCTCCGTTCGGAATCTGACCAATGACGGAAAGGTCTAACACCTTGGCACTGGTCGCCCCCCCGGCCGTTGCCGTGATCGAATACTTCTTCAACCCGCCGGTGACCGGATCGACTTCCGAGGTCATGACGCCGACGAACGGGACCTCGAACCACCCGCCGAAAACGTTCCCGTTGCCCGTGTATTTCAGCGCGCCGTCGTAGTAGAGCTTCACCGTACACGCCACGTCCGCGCCGTACGTGCCGGACACCTCGAAACTCGTCCCGCGGGTGGCCGGGGACGGCGGGTCCAGGACCTCGGGCGGGTCGCCCTTAATCGGGCCTTTCCCGCCCGCGGCCTTGCTGTCGGCCGGTTCGTTCGTTGCGTCGTTCGGCATGGGCACCTCGGCTCGGATGAATGGGTTGCACGTTCGCAATTCTGGGGCCTGGAACTGCCCCGCGTGTTTTACTCCTTGACCGGCTCGAAGACGACGTTCCGGAACGCCACCGTGGAGTCGTTGGCCATCACGCCGAGCGGTCGCCGCGGGGTCCACGGCCGCGGGACGACGTTGTCCGCCGGGCCGGATGCAATCATCTGCCGCTCGATGTCTTCCTTCGTCAGGACCGTCGAGAGCGACTTCATCCCGTCGGACACGGGGAACGAGAAGGTGACGCGGACGCCGTCTTCCCGCACGTCCAGCACGAGTTTCCGCCACAGGTTCTTCTTGGCCGAGTCGTTGGCGGGGTCGAACAACAACGGGCCGACCGGCAGCAGGGCCGGCTTGTGCGACCGCTTGTCCGCGAAGTCGAACTGCCAGTGGTCGTAGTACCGCAGCCCGTGCGACGACCGCCCTTCCTGGCCGGGGTGGTGGAAGTCGCTGAACTTGAACTCCAGCCAGTGCTTGGCCGGAACGCCGTCCGCCCGCTCGAGCGGCCCGTACCCGAGGAACAGGCCGACCCCGTAGTTAACCCCGGTCCCGCGGGCGCAGTGCCGCAGCTCGGCCGAGAGGCGGAAGCGGGTCGTCTTCGGGTCCTCGAGCAGTTGGAGTAAGCTCAACGATTGCGTCTGAAACCCGCACGCCCCCTGGCCCGAGACGGCTTCCGTCAGTTGTGAATCGCCGAGCAGCCATTCGGAATGCCGGGGGTCTCCCTTCTCGGGTACGATTACGACTTGCGGAAGGTACTCCACGTCCCAATCGAGCTGGTGCTTCGGGTCGGCGTTCCGCCGGGCGAGGGCCGCCCAGCCCGCCAGGAGCGGGAGGAGGACCGCCAGCACGACGGCCGCCCGGTGCCGCCGCAGGAACCGGACCGCCCGCCGGCCGCGGGTCAGCGGCTTCGCGACCGTCTCCCCGTCGCTCGCCCAGTTCCGCAGGTCGGCCGCCAGCGCCGCTACCGACTCGTACCGGGCGGCCGGGTCGCGGGCCATGCTCTTCTCGATGATCGCTTCCAGCACCGGACACAGCTCCGGCCGCACCTTCCGCGGGTGCGGCGTCGGGTCGAGCACCTTCTCCCGCAGCGTGTCCCGCGGGGTGGCCCGGCGGTGCGGGGCCTGGCCGGTCGCCAGGTGGTACAGCGTGCTGCCCAGGCAGTACACGTCCGCCAACTTCGTCACCTTCGCCGGGTCGCCCTCGGCCTGCTCCGGGGCCATGTACGTCGGCGTCCCGACGACCATGCCGGACTCCGTCAGGTCGACGCCGTCGGCGTGCTTCGCCAGCCCGAAGTCCGTCACCTTCACCGTCCCGTCGCGGTCGATCAGGATGTTCGACGGCTTCAGGTCGCGGTGGATGATCCCCGCCTGGTGGGCGGCGTGGACGCTCTCCGCCGCCGCCGCGACGATCCGGGCCGCCTCCTTCGGGTCCACCGGCCCCTTCCGCATCCGCTCGGCCAGCGTCGTGCCGTTCACCAGCTCCATCGCGAAGTACGGCCCGAGCGGGCACTCGCCGGCCTCGTAGATCGGCACGATGCCGGCGTGCTTGATCTTCGCCAGCGCCCGGACCTCGTTCAGGAATCGGTCCCGCATCGGCCCGTCCTGGGAGAAGCTCAGCATGACCTTCACGGCGACGGCGCGGTCGGTCGGCCGCTGGATCGCGCGGAACACCACGCCCATGCCGCCCTGGCCGATCAGCTCGAAGTCGGTGTAGTTCGGGATCCGCGGGACGAGGAACCCGCGGGGCTTGGCCGGCGTTTCCTGGCGGATCGTGGACGCGACGTGCGTGGCCGTCAGGTTCGGGTCGGCCGCGCCGACGGCGAACTCGCCGTCGCGGTTCGGCGGCGTGTCCTGCGCCCGCGGCGTCTCGGCCGTCGGCCGCAACTCGCCCCCGCACGTCGGGCACGTGCCGCCCGGCGTGTGGTCGGGGACCGGTTGGAGGCAGCGGGCACAGTAGCGTGGCTCGGCCATGCCGACCTCGCGGGAAGAACGCTGTTCAAAAGCACGCTAACCCGTCTCAGCGTCCGAGTCAACGGGCCGGGCCGAATTTTCAGGGGAAAGGGAAAAAATCGACCCGTCAGGATAAAACGATTCCGCAGGCTACTGGTGCGATTTTCCGGCCGGTCATGTTGACACGACACCGGGAACGTGTAGGATGTTATTGAGATTCAATCTCACCAGCCCGCCTTCGAGCCTTTTCCCGCAATGACTGCACTCGAATCCACGGTCGAAACGAGTACCCCTTGCGGCGGCGAGTGCCGGACCTGCCCGTCCGTCGGCAGCTGCGGCGACCGGTTGGTGTGCCGCTGCTTGAAGGTGACGGAACACGTCGTCGTCACCGCGATCCGCACCATCGGGCTGACGACGATCCAGGAACTTAAAGTGGCAACCGGGGCCGGCGACGGCTGCACCTGTTGCCACAAGCAGCTCAAGCAGTACTTGACGGTTTACTCGCCGTCCTCGTCGTCGCCGAGCATGTGCTCGGCCAAGTAGCGCTCCAGGCCGACCATGTTGATGAGGTTAAGCTGGGTCTCCAGCCAATCCACGTGCTCTTCCGAGTCGTGTAGGATTTCGAGCGCGAGCTTGTGCGTGCCGTTGTCCTTCACCTTGATGCACAGGTCCACCAGGTCGTTGTAGGCGGCGACGCCGCTCGTCTCGAGCTTCAGGTCGTTCTCGAACTGCTCCTTGACGGTCGTGCCGACGCGGATCACGTCGTACCGGGCGATCTCCGGCACGCCGTCGAGGAACAGCACCCGCTCGATGATCTTGTCGGCGTGCTTCATCTCCCCCATCGACTCTTCCCAGTGCTTGGCGGCGAGCTTCATGAGGCCCCAGTTCTTGCACATCTTGGACTGGCAGAAGTACTGGTTGATGGCCGTCAGCTCGATCGTGAGGGCGGCGTTCAGGGCGTCGATCACTTCCGTCTTGCCTTGCATGGACGCGGACTCCGGAGGGGGATGGTGGGAACAGTTTATGCACTTGGCCGAGGTTGTCTTATTCCCTCCCCCCTTGGGTGGGAGGGTTAGGGAGGGGGGTAGCCTACCCACCCCCAGTAAGAATCGCGTCCGAGGCGGGAAGCTCACCCCCCTCCCTAACCCTCCCCCCCAAGGGGGGAGGGAACAAAGGCATAAACCACTGCGGCCGCGTTCTTAGCGGCCGGGCTGCGGTTCGCCCCGCGGCTTGCCGGTGTTTTCGGCGGCCGTACAACGCGGGCACACCCTCCCTCCGGAACGCACCTCATGGCGAAGCTCACGAAGGACACCATCGGCGTCGGATTCATCGGCGCGGGCGACATCTCGATCCTGCACGCCCGCGCCGTGCAGCGGACGCCGGGGGCGGCGCTGTACGGGCTGTGGAACCGCAACCAGGAGCGGGCCAACCAGCGGGCCACGCAGTTCGGGTGCAAGAACTACCCGACGGTCGAGGCGCTGCTCGCGGACCCGGCCATCGACGCCGTGTTCGTGCTGACGAACCTGGAGACGCACCTGGAGTACACGGAGGCGGCGCTGAAGGCCGGCAAGCACGTCCTCGTCGAGAAGCCGGTCGGCCAGTCGGTCGCGGAGATCGAGACGATGGCCCGGCTCGCGGCCGCGAAGGACCTCGTCTGCCTGCCGGGGCACAACTACGTCTACGAGGCGTCCATGCAGCGGACGAAGGAGCTGGTGGACGGCGGCGACCTCGGCAAGATCGTGTCCGCCTACGTGATGTACAACATCCACCACCCGGAGGAGGTCGCCAAGCGGTACCCCGGCGTCGTCCGGCAGATTCTGACGCACCACTCGTACATCCTGCTCTACCTCGTCGGGAAGCCGGTCGAGTTGTGCGCGATGAAGGCGACGCTGCACTACAGCGAGTACCCGGAGGAGGACATCGCGATGGTGCAGATGCGGCTGGCGAACGGGGCGCTGGCGCACTTCTGCGCGAGCTTCGCGGCCGACGACCACGCGGCCGACCCGTGGACGGTGATGGTGAAGGTGATCGGCACGGCCGGCAGCACCCGGTACAGCTACCGGGACCACGTCGAGATCAAGCCGGGCCTCGTCCACAGCCAGACGTACACGGCCTACCAGGGGAGCGTGATGAACGAGGTCCGGCACTTCCTGGTGGACTGCCTGCGGCTCGGCGGCCGGCCGCTGAGCACGCTAGCGGACGCGGTGACGGCCCAGAAGATGATCGAGGCGGCCGAGGAGTCGATCAAGAACAAGAGCGTGGTGAAGTTGTAAGCTGTTGGATCACCGACGTTCCGCCGGGTTACAAGACAGACGCTCCGCCGGGTTACAAGATTTGTCGTCACGGCCGGTTTTCAGCCGCGGAGCGGCGGCAGTCGTTAGCCAGGGGTGGAGCGCAGCGCAACCCCTGGACGAACCAACCCAACGCCCAAGCCCCGGAGGGGCGGCAGAGCGCTCTGCCGCCCCTCCGGGGCTTGTTGTTTTCGGGGGACTGTTCCAGGGGTTGACACCCCTGGCTAACGACTGCCGCCGCTCCGCGGCTAAAAGCCGAGACCGCTCGCCGCCGTCAGATCATTTCAATTCGATCCCCAGCGCGTCGGGGTCGGGAACGTCCACGTCGAGCACCACCCCGAGCGCGTCGGGCGGTGCGAACTCGACGGCGCGCGGCTTCGGCTTCGCAGCCTCCGGCCGCGGTTGCGGCGCGGGCTGCGGCCGCGGGGGTTGCCGGTACGTCACCGGCGGCTGGTAGGGCGTGTAGATCGGCGGACCGCCGAACGTCGGGGATTCGCACGGAATCCCCGGACTTCACCCGGCCTCCGTGGGCCGCGGCAGCGACACCACCCAGGCCAGCCCGGCCGCCACGATCAGGAACCCGGCGACGATCTTCTGCGTTCGCATCCGTGCTTCTCCGCTGCCGCGGGTTTCCGTCCGCGGCCGGCGGAGGTTACCGCACCCGGGCGGAACGAGGAAGGGCAACTCAGGCCGTCGCCCCGCCGCGGGACCGCCGCTCGTTCGCGAAGAAGCACCGGAACGCCACGAGCAGGAACAGCAGCGTGAACCCCGCCACCGCCGCGAGGCTCGGCAGCGTGGCGAGGAAGTCGCGGCCCTGCCACGTCGTCGCGTCGAGCGCCCGCATCGCCCACGTCGTCGGCAGCGACAGCGCCACGTCCCGCAGCCAACCCGGCAGCAGGAACGTCGGCAGCCACAGCCCGCCGAGCATCGAGATGCCGAGGATGGCCAGGATGCTCACGCTCCGCGCCCGCGTTTCCGTCCCGCCGACGGCCGCGACGAGCAGGCCGAGCGCCGCGGACAGCGAACTGACGAGGAACGCCACGAGCAGGAACGCACCGAACGAGCCGACCGTCACGCCGAACGCGACGTAGCCGAACCCGAACGTGACGAGGACCTGTAGCAGCGCGATCGCGGCCGTCGCGAGCGCCTTCCCGAGGAGGACGGCCGAGAACGGGACCGGCGCGGTCCGCACCCGTAGCCAGACGCCCCGCTGCCGCTCGCGGAGCAGGAGCAGCCCGCTCTCCATGCCCCAGAACAGCAGGTACTGGAGCGTCATCCCGCAGAAGCTGTGCGAGTACGCGTTGAACTTCGCCTGCGGCCCGGCGACCGCGACGGCGTGCGTCTCGAACGGCGGCTGTGTCGCCAGCGCGCCGACCATCGGGCCGAGCTTCTCCGCGGCGAGCCGCTTGAGGATCAGTTCCGTCATCACCCCCTCGGCCCACTGCGCCTCCATCGAAGACAACGGGTGGTGGTAGATGCGCAGCCGCGGCCGGGTCGTCAGGTCGTCGATGTCCGCCGGGACGACGACGGCGACGCCCGGCCGTCGGTCCTGCAACCGGCCTTCGATTTCGGCGACCGACACGACCTCGACTTCCATCCGCGGACTCGCCGCCACGTCGTCCAGGAGCGCCCGGAGGAACGGCGAGTCGCCCTCGACGGCGACGAGCAGCGGCAGCTTCACCTGCGCGTCGGGCCGGCTCGGGCGGTCGAAGATCATGCCGAACGCGGACGCGAGGATGATGGGGACGAGGAAGCAGAGCACGGCCGCCCGGCCGTCGGCCCAGAACAGCCGCCAGTCCTTGCCCGCCAGGGTGAAGATCAACGCCAATCGTGCCATGCGTCACGCCGCCTTGCTGGTTTCCAACCGCCCGCCGGACGTGCGGAACGTGTCGAGGCTGGCCCCCTCACTGAGGACGACGGCCAGCGCCCGGCCGAGGTCGTCGGCCGTCCACGCCGACAGCCGCACCCGGCGGCTGACGACTTCCAACTCGATCCCCGCGTCCAGCCGCTGCCGGATCCGCCGCTCGACGAACTTCGGCAGCGCCCCGCGGAGGTGGCCGTACAGCGTCGTCCGGCCGTTCGGCTTCGCCCGCATCAGTTCGCCGGGCGTCCCGACGGCGACGAGCTTCCCCTTCTCCAACATCGCCAGCCGGTCGCACCCGTGCTCGGCCTCGTCCAGGTGGTGCGTCGTCAGCAGGACGGCGTGGCCGTCGTCGCGGAGCTTGTGCAGGTCCGCGAACAGTTCGTCGCGGCTGGCCGGGTCGAGGGCGGCCGTCGGCTCGTCGAGCAATAGGACCGCCGGGTCGTGCAGCAGGGCGACGGCGATGCTGAGGCGTTGCTTCATGCCGCCGGAGAACGTGCGGACGCGGTCGTGCGACCGGTCGGTCAGCCGCGCCCGGACCAGCGCCCGGCACATGCGGGCGTCCAGGTCGAACCCGCGGAGGCCGTACAGCCGGCCGAAGAACTCCAAGTTCTGGACGGCGGTGAACTCGTCGTAGAGGGCGGTTTCCTGCGGCACGAACCCGACCTGCCGGGCGAACCGGAGCGGGTCCGCGGCCCGGCCGACGCCTTCGACTTCCACGGTTCCCGACGTGGGGTCGAGCAGGCCGGCGGCGAGCGCCAGCGTCGTGCTCTTGCCGGACCCGTTCGGGCCGATGAGGCCGACGATCTCGCCGCGGCGGACGGCGAGCGTCAGCCCGTCCACGGCGGTGACGGCCGCGAAGCAGGCGCGGACGTTCTCCAGGTGCAGGGCCACCGGCGGCATGGTCCGAAGTCCTCGGGTTGGACCCGGAGCTATACCCGGTGGGTTCGGACCTGTGAAGGGGAACTGCTCACGCCAGCCGGTCGAGGTCGCGGAGCCGGCGGTCGGCGTCGAACGTCGGCGGCGGCAGCGACTCCGCCAGCCGGATCGCGTCCTCTTCCGTGAGGTTCGGCTTCGCCGTGCCGGAGCCGCGGAAGACCGGCAGCTTCTTCTTCATCGCGAGGATTTCCCGCCGGGTGCGGCCCTTCGGCGCGTCCGGCCACCGGCCGATCCGCTCGTGGAAGTCGAAGAACACCGGCACGACCTCCCGCAGGTACTTCGCGTAGCCGGGGTTGTCCGTCTGGACGACGAACAGCCCGCCGGGCACGAGGCAGCGATGCACGAGCGCCAGGAACGTCGGCGTGATGAGCCGGCGGTGGACCTGGGCCGGGTCGTAGTACGGCTGCGGGTGGTAGGCGTGAATTTCGGCCACGCCGCCCGGTTCGACGTACCGTTCGAGCAGCTCGTGCGCGCCGAGGACGGCGAACCGGAGGTTCGTCAGGCCGCGCTGGTTGCCCCGCTTGCGGGCGTACCGGATGACGACGGGGAGGATGTCCGTGCCGAGGTGGTCGTGCGTCGGGCGGGTGACGGCGCTGAGGATGGTGGACCGGCCGTTGCCGCAGCCGAGGTCGAGGACGACGGGGGCCTCGCGGCCGAACAGCCGCTTCCAATCGAGCCGCCCCTCCGCGGGCATGGCCTTGAGGGCGGTTTGCGCCCACTTGTCCGGCGGCAGCACCGTGCCGGGGAACGGCACGCCGAACTCGCGCTCGACGGGTTGGTCACTCATGGCTGTGGGATTTCGACGCGCCCCTCGATGATCTTGTTGACGCTCTCGTGGTCAAACCAGATGTATTTTCGTCCGGGACCGATGAATACCGCGGTGCCCTCCTTGTTGATGATGGCCCGTGGGTGGTCGATCTCGAACCGATCGCCGCCGTTCATTTCGATCGTGAAAAGCTCGAAAGGCGTGCGGGCACAGAGCATGTTAATCACGCCGTCGAAGTTCTCCGCGGTCATGCGCAACTCCTGGATGTTTCCCCTTCCAGAACTATACCCGACCGCCTCAGCTTGAACAACCATTCACCGCCGCACGACATCCACGTACTTCTCCGCCCCGAGCGGGCGGTCGCCGAGGGCGTCGGCGGACAGCTTCGCCGTGAAGTACGCCTGCCCCCGCTCCTCGCCCTTGAACGTGATCGTGAACGTCTCGGCCTTCCCGGCCGCGATCGTGCGGACCTCGAACGCCACCTGCTCGCCGGTTTTCTTGTAGCCGGGGCTGGCCTGCACCAGCGCCACCAGGCCCTTCGGCAGATCGACCGTCAGCCGCACGTTCGTCGCCGGCTCGCTGCCGGTGTTGCGGACGCGGACGGTGAACACGCCCTGCTGGTCGAGCGCCACCGTGTCGCGGTCGAAGCCCGACTCCCAGTGCAGCACGGCCGCGCCCTGGAAGACGGTCTCCGCCTTGGCCGTGTCCTCGACGCCGCGGCCGGCGACGGCCGCCGCCCGGACCTGCTTCCGCCCGCCGTTCGCCGCCTGGACGCCCCACCGCACGGCCTGGCTCTCGCCGGGGGCCAGCTTCGGGAGCGTCCACACGACCTGCCCCTGGTACTCCTTGCCGCCGCGGGTCATCTTCGTCAGCCGGCAGTCCTCCGGGACGGTCCCGGACACCCGCACGTTCGCGAGCGGCATCGTCCCGGTGTTCGTCACCGTCGCCTCGTACACGGCCGGCGTGTCGGCCGTCGTCTTCGCGTCGCCCGTCAGCCGCACCCGCAGCCCGGCGTCGAGGGCGCGGCCCTCGGCAGTGTCGTTCGACTGCACCTTGCCATCCGCGTCAACCACGGACAGCACCTGGAGCGCCCGGCCCTTCGTCGCCGTCACGAGGTATTGCAGCGTCTTCGTCTCGCCGGGCATCACCGTGCCGACGGTCCAGAGCCGCTGGTTCGGTTGCTTCGTCGCCTCGCCGCCGGCGATGTCCTTGTGGAACTCGAACCCGTCGTTGATCGTCTGCGTCAGCTTCGCCTGGGTGATCGCGACGCGGCCGTTATTCTTGATCGTCACCCGGACCGGGATCGGCTCGTCGGCCGGGTGCTGCTTCGGAACCTCCGTCTTCACCTGCAGTTTCGGCTCGCTCAGCGTCGTCTTCACCGTCTGGCCGTGCTCGAAGCTGACGAACGCCTTCACCGACACGCTCGTCGCGTTCGCGGTCGGCCGGAGCTTCAGCTCGATCTTCTGCGTCTCGTTCGCCTTCAGCGTCTTGAAGGTCCAGGCGTTCTGCCCGTCCGGCTTCGGGTCGGCGGAAACGAGCGTCGCCCCGTCCGTCTCGGCGAGGCGGACCGCGACCCGGTGCGCGTCGCCGCCGGACCGGTTGCTCGCTTGGATCGTGCAGGGGATGTCCTGCCCCGGCGGGTGGTCGCGGGGGATCAGCACGGTCAGGGACACCGTCGGCGTCGGCGGCTGCGGCGGGAGACTTTGAACCGGCCGCGCCTCCACCGGCGTCGGGGCGGGGGCGGGGCCGGTCTGCGACGTGAGCTGGCCGTTCCAGGCCCCGCGGCCGGGCCGCACGGGCGGTTCCAGGTGCTGGGCGGGCACGACCTCGCCGGCCGGCGCGGGCGTCGGGTCGTCGAGCGGCGGCTGCCCGCCCGCTACCGCGGCGAGCCACGCGAACGTCAGGATCAGCCCGAACCTCATTCGCCGCGTCATGGCGAAACCCTTCCGGCCCAACCGGGGTAGATTCTCGAAACGGGCAGAATTTGCCCATTTCACGCGGGAACGGAGTACCACACCGGGGAAGTTTGGGTAAAGCCCAAATAGTAGTAGGCACACTCCGTGTGCCGTCTCCTTAGTGCCGCGGGGAGTTCGTCCGAGTCGCTGCGACCGACAGGAGACGGCACACGGAGTGTGCCTACTACTATGACTGCCGCGGGGAGTTCGTCCGACCCACCGCGACCGGCTGCAATCGGCACACGGAGTGTGCCTACTACTTTCATCGCCTACAATGGCGGTACTTTCCCGTTCACCCCCACCACCTCATCCGAGGATCGAGTTCATGAAGCGATGGTTCCTGTCGCTGGCCCTGGCCGGCGGCCTGATCGGCACGGCGGCGCTGGCCGACAACCCGTTTAAGAGCAAGGGCGACGGCAAGCCGGCGGCCGAGGAGAAGAAAGGCGAGAAGGCGAAGGCCGACCCCGGCACCGTCCGCGTCGCGCACATCAAGTTCAGCGGCGACATGGACGAGTCCCCGGTCGCGGCCGAGAGCCTGTTCGGGCCGCCGGACGAGAACTTCAAGATGAAGCTCGACCGGATCAAGAAGGCCGCGAAGGACGAGCGGATCGCCGGGCTGTACCTCGACCTCAACGAGTTGGACGTGGGCTACGGCAAGCTGAACGAGCTCCGCCGCGCCGTCGCCGACTTCAAGGCGACCGGCAAGAAGGTGTTCGCCTACGCCGAGGAGTATTCCCAGAAGGCGTATCTGCTGGCCACCGACTGCGACCTGATCTCGGCCCCGGAGGGCGGGGGCGTCCTCCTCGTCGGCCTGCGGGCGGAGGTCACGTTCTACAAGAACACGCTCGAACTGCTGAAGCTCAAGGCGGACGTGCTGAAGGTCGGCGACTACAAGTCGGCCGTCGAGCCGTTCCTGGCCGACAAGATGAGCGACGCGAACCGCGAGCAGATCACGTCGATGATGAACGACAACTTCGACCACGAACTCGTCGCCCCGGTCGCGAAGGGCCGCAAGCTCGCCCCGGAGAAGGTCAAGGAGCTGATCGACCAGGGGCCGTTCACCGCCCAGAAGGCGAAGGCGGCCGGGCTGATCGACGCCATTAACTACGACGACGAGTTCGACGGCGAGATGGCCAAGCTGCTCGGCGCGAAGGCCGTCCGGGTGGAGCGGAACTACGGCAAGCCGAAGGCCCAGAAGCTCGACCTGTCGAACCCGTTCGCGCTCCTGGAAATGATGGGCGGCACGGCGAAGAAGGAGAAGCCCTCCACCGAGCCGAAGATCGCCGTCATCTACGCCGTCGGCGCGATCGCGTCGGGCAAGTCCGGGCAGGGGAACCCGCTCATGGGCGGGTCGGCCGTCGGGTCCGAGACGATCGTCCAGGCCATCCGGCAGGCGGAGAAGGACGACACGGTGAAGGCCATCGTCCTCCGCGTGGACAGCCCCGGCGGGTCGGCGCTGGCGAGTGACGTGATGTGGCGGGAGATCGTGAAGGCGAAGAAGCCGGTCGTCGCCAGCATGGGCGACGTGGCCGCCAGCGGCGGGTACTACATCAGCATGGGCTGCAAGAAGATCTACGCCGAGCCGGGCACGATCACCGGGTCGATCGGCGTGTTCGGCCTCAAGCTCGTCACCGGCGGGCTGGAGGAGTGGGGCGGGATGAAGACGGAGGTGATTAGCCGCGGGAAGAACTCCGGCGTCATGTCCTCGACGTTCCCGTGGACGGAGTCCGAGCGGAACGCGCTGAACGAGACGGTCGAGGCGGTGTACGAGCAGTTCACCCGGAAGGCGGCCGAGGGCCGGCAGAAGGCCGGGGCCGACATGCCGCTGGAGAAGCTGAAGAAGCTGGCCGGCGGCCGCGTCTGGACCGGCCGGCAGGCGAAGGAGAACGGGCTGGTCGATGAGCTGGGCACGCTGGAGGACGCCATCGCCGGGGCGAAGAAACTCGCCGGCATCGACCCGGCCAAGGAGATGGAGTTGCTGATCCTGCCGAAGCCCACGTCGTTCTTCGAGAAGCTGCTCGAGGGCGAGGCCGGGCTGCCGTTCGGCTCGCTCAAGGTGGACGTGCGGGACGTGCCGGGGCTGGAGAAGGCCGCGCGGATCGCGGCCCCGCTGCTGGCGACCCGGAAGGACATCGTGAAGGTGATGCTGCCGTTCCACGTCGAGATGAAGTAACCCGCGATTCGCGGGAACGCGAGCGGCCCAGGGGATTCTCCCTGGGCCGTTTTCGTGCGCGCGGCCGATGACCGGTCACCGGCCGCGGGGCGGGAACGGGTTGTTGGGGGCGTTCTTCCGCCGCAGCGTCGGATCGACCGGGGCCGGGGTGGCCGGGTCGAACGTGATCGACAGCGACTCCCAGAACGTCTTCGCCGCCTCGTCGATCGTTTCCTTGTCCCCGAACGGCGGCAGGGCGGTCAGTTTGAACACGAACACCCGGCAGCCCACCTGAATGACCCGGGTGGTCGTCGTCCGCGGGCCGACCGCCTCGACGTGCTCGTACCCGTCCTTCCCGGCGACCTTGCACGCGGCCACCTTGTCCGCCCGGCCGAACGGCTCCGCGGCCATCTTCTTCAGGTCCGGGACCACGCCCTGCGGCACGTCGGCGGTGACGACCTCGACGGTCACGGCCGGCGGGAGCGTGCGGGCCGTCAGGCTCTTCGTCTTTACGTGGACGAGGAAGAAGTTGTCGTCGGGCAACCGGAGGATCGACGGGTGCGTCGTCGGTCGCTCGACGAGCTTCGCCTTGAACCCGTCGGCGTCGTGCTCGACCCAGTTGACGTTCATCTTCGGTCGCGGCGGCTCGAACCGTTGCATCGGCGGGAACGGGTTGAACCCGAAGTTCCCGTTCGCGTTCGGTTGCGGCCCGCCGTCCGGGTTCGGCAGGTTGAACTGCACGGCCGGCGGCGGCGGTTGGTCGGCGTTCGCGACGGGGGCCGCGTCCGGCGTCTTCGCCCGGCCGAACGCCCCCGACAGGTAGATCACGCCGACGACGAGCAGGGCCAGGACCGCGACCCCGGCAACGATCATCATCACCATCGACGCGTTGTTCGCCTCCCCCTTGTCCTTCCGCCGGCGGGGGCGGTCGTCGTCATCGTCGTCGTCCCGCGGCCGGCGCTTGGCGGCGGGCCTCGACCGCTCGTCCTTCGCCGGCCGTTTCGGCGCGGCGGTGTCGTCGGCGAATTCCCCCTGCACGACCGGCTCGGCGTCCAGCACCTTCGGGGCGGCGGGCGTGACCGGCACGACGACCGGGGCCGCGACCAGCGGCGCGACCGTGACCGGAACCGGGGCCTCGACCGGCCGCGACGGCACGACGACCGGGGCCGCGACGGGGGCGGCGGCCGGCAGCGGCTGGACGACGACCGGCGGCACGGCCGGCGCGACCCGCACGGGCGTCGGCACCGCGGCCTGCGGGATCGGAACGGGGCTGGCCGCGACCGGCGGCGGGGCCGCCGGCTTGGCGGCCGGCACGACTTCCGGGACCACCGGCTTCACGGTCGCGAGGATCGGCTGCGCCGCGGCCGGGGCCGGCGGGGCGGCCGGCGGCGCGAGTTTCGCCGCGGCCTTGTGGATCAGCCCCTCGAGTCGGGTGACGCCGGAGGCGGCCTTCGCCGGGATCGCGGTGACGGCCGACGGCCGGGCGGGCTTCGGCGGCAGGAGCTGCGCGACCGGGCGGGCGACGGCCTTCGCCGGCGCGACGACGGGGGCCGCTTTCGGGGCCAGGGCGTTTTCCGACCAGCAAATGCCGCACCGGATGGTGTCCTCGGCGTGGTCGGCCGGCACGTCGATGGCGGAGCGGCAACTCGTGCAGGTGATCGTGTCCGGCATAGGCGGCCTCCGGCGACGAGGGGTAGTCTCGTCGCCGTGTTACTTTACCCCGCCGCGGGCGGGCGGGCAAATAGTAGTAGGCACACTCCGTGTGCCGTCTGCTGTCGGTCGCAGCGGCTCGGGCGAACTCACCGCGGCCGGAAGGAAACGGCACACGGAGTGTGCCTACTACTGTGTTCGCGGCCAGCACCACGTCAGCAGCCGCTCGGCCGCGACCATCAGCCCGACGGCCGCGGCCACGCCGGGCCAGCCGAGCCGCAGCAGCCAGCTGGCGGCCCCGACGGCGTGCCCGACGGTCAGCACGAATGCCACCACTTTCGCCAGTCGGTGCTCCCAGAGCGTCACCAGTGCGACGAACGCGACGGCCCAACCGATTGCCAGGCCGAGGAACAGGTACGGGTGAACGGCGAGTATCAGCCACGCGAGCGGGTTCGCCTCGACGGCCCGCGAGTAATCGCCGGCCCAATACTCGGCCGGCTGGCCCCGGAGCGTGAGGGCCACGTCGAGCGCGAACATGGTCAAGGGTGGCAGCCAGCCGAGTTTTCGGGCCACGCCTGCCTCCGAATCGAGCAGCCGTCGGGCGACACCGCCACGGGGTAGCCCCCAAAAGTTGGCGGCGGTGGCGGTGGCGCGGAACGGAGATGTGAACGGATTTACCCTAGCACTTTTTTAAGCAAGTCGTGCATCGCTTCGGGCGTGTCCTCCTCCGGCTTCAGTCGGAGGTAGGCGCTCTTCTCGTCCACGACCTTGAACCGGCCGCCGGAGCGTTTCGCCAGCTCGTCGGCCTTCGCCCGGCTCTTGTACCCGAAGACGAGGTCGCGACCGTCGCGGTTGACGCTGCCGACCTGCCACCGGACGCAGTAGAGGCGAATTTCGGTGGTGCGGAGCAGCCACTCCGTCTCCGGCGGCGGCGGGCCGTAGCGGTCGGCGAGTTCGGCCCGGAAGTCGGCGAGTTGCCGCACCTCGCGCAGCCGCGAGAGCCGCCGATAAACTTCGATCCGCAGCTTCTGCCCCGGCACGTAGTCCCGCGGCAGGAACGCCGGCCACGGCAGATCGACGTGGACCTCGACCGACTGCCGCGGCGGGAGGTTCTTCAGCTGCCGGACGGCGTTCTCCAGCAGCGTGCAGTACATCTCGTACCCGAGGGCGGCGATGTGCCCGCTCTGCTCCGTACCGAGGATGTTCCCGGCCCCGCGGATTTCCAGGTCCCGCATCGCGATCTTGAACCCGGCCCCGAGTTCGGTGAATTCCTCGATGGCCTTCAGTCGCTTCTGCGCCGTCGGCGTGAGCAGCTTCAACGGGTTGACGATGAGGTACGCGTAGGCCCGCGCCTTCTGCCGCCCGACGCGGCCGCGGAGTTGGTGCAGGTCCGCGAGGCCGTACATGTCCGCGTCGTCGATGAAGATCGTGTTCGCGTTCGGGATGTCTAAACCGCTCTCGATGATCGTCGTCGCGACGAGGATGTCGGCTTCTTTTCGCAGGAAGCTCATCATCGCGGCCTCGAGTTGGTGCTCGTTCATCTGCCCGTGGCCGTGGACGACGCGGGCCTCCGGGACGAGCATCTTGACCTTCGCGACGACGTCGAGGATGTCGTGGACGCGGTTGTGGACGAAGTACGCCTGCCCGCCGCGGTTCAACTCGCGAAGGATTGCGTGACGGATCATCTGGTCGTCCCACCGGATGATCCGCGTCTCGACCGGCAGGCGCTCCGGCGGCGGCGTTTCGAGGTTCGAGATTTCGCGAATGCCGAGGAGGGCCGAGTGCAGCGTCCGCGGGATCGGCGTGGCCGTCATCGTCAGGACGTGGACCATCGCCCGGAGCCGCTTCAGCTTCTCCTTGTGCTCGACGCCGAACCGCTGCTCCTCGTCGATGACGACGAGGCCGAGGTCCTTGAACGCGATGTCGCTGCCGACGACGCGGTGCGTGCCGACGACGACGTCCACCTCGCCCTCCTTGACGCGGCGGACGATGTCCCGCTGTTGCGCCCCAGACCGGAACCGGCTGAGGCACTCGACGACGAACGGGTACTCGGCGAACCGTTGGCCGAACGTCCGGTAGTGCTGCTCCGCGAGGATCGTCGTCGGCACGAGGATCGCGACCTGCTTGCCGTTGTCCACGGCCTTGAACGCGGCGCGGATGGCGACCTCGGTTTTGCCGTAGCCCACGTCGCCGCAGATGAGCCGGTCCATCGGCCGGGCCTTTTCGAGGTCGGCTTTCGTCTCGGTGATGGCGGCCGCCTGGTCGGGCGTCTCCTGGTACGGGAACGCGGCCTCGAACTCGCCCTGCCACTCCGAGTCGGCCGGCAGCGGGCTGCCGGGCAGCGACGCCCGCACGGCCTGAATCTGGATCATCTCCGCGGCCATGTCGCGGACGGCCTCGCTGATCTGCGCCTTCTTCCGCCCCCAGGCCGTGCCGCCGAGCTTCGAGAGGGTGGGTTCCGCCGTCGAACCGCCGACGTACTTCTGTATCAAATCGATCCGCGAGGCAGGGACGTAGAGGAAGACGCCGTCGCGGAACTCGAGCATCAGGTTCTCTTCGACCGCGTTCTTCGCGTGCTCGTCCGCCTCGTCGAGTTGGTCGTTGCCGGTGATGAGGGCGGACGTTTTCTCCAGCACCCGCATGCCGCGGAAGCGGGCGATGCCGTGCGCGACGTGGACGACGTAGTCGCCGTCGTTGAGGTCCAGGAACGTGTCGATGGCCCGCGACTCGATCTTGCGCGAGGTCGGCTTGGTCGTGTCCTTGACGCCGGGCGGGAGCAGGTCCTTGTGGAAGATTTCGTGGCTGCCGAGGACGACGACGTTCGGCCCGACGAGCCGGAACCCGGTGCGGACGTGCCCGGTGACGAGCGCGAGGCGGTGCGACTCCGACAGCTTGCCGGCCTTCAGAACTTCCGTCAGCCGGTGGCACTCGGCCTCCGACTGGCAGGCGATCAGCACGCGGCCCGCCGAGCCGACGGCGTCGAGTTCGTCCCGCACGCGCTGGACGTTGCCGCTGAACCGCTCGACGGATTCGACGTGCAAGTGCCAGCTCGCCTCGACGGACGCCCGCGGCATGGCCGTGACGGTGACGGTCGCGAACTGCATGAGCTGCTTGAAGACGCCCTCGACGGTGAACAGGCCCTCCGGGTTCGCGACCCGCTCGAAGAAGTGCTTGCCCTGCTCCTTGAGGTCGCCGGGTTCGATGAGGACGATCCACGCGCCGGGCGGGAGGTAATCCGTCAGATTCCCCACGGACGTTCGTCCGTGGGCTTCGCCCCCGATGCCAACAATCGTGACGGATTTTTTCTTCTCAAGGCTGCGTTGTGATTGCGCCGCGAAGAGGCGGATCGACTCCAACTCGTCGCCGAAGAATTCGAGCCGCACCGGGTCGGGCGAGTCCGGCGGGAACAGGTCCACGATGCCGCCGCGCTTCGCGAACTCGCCGGGGTACTCGACCGCCTCCACCCGCTTGAACCCGTTCGCGACGAGCCATTCGAGGAACTCGTTCACGTCCACGACTTCGCCCGGCGTCAGCGTCCGGCCGCGGCTCGCGAGGTCGGCCCGCGGCGGCGTCGGCTGGATCACCGCCGCCATCGGCGCGAGGATGACCGGCGACGCCAACTCGCCCACCCCCAGCTTCTGCAAGAGGCGAAGCCGCTCGGCCGTCTCGGGCGCAAGCCGGCCCTGGTGCGTCGGCGCGGGCCACGTCTCCCACGCCGGGAAAACGAGCGGCCGCGTGCCGGCGAAACACGCGAGGTCTTCCGCCCACGGCCCCACGTCCGTCACGTTCGGCACGACGACCAGCACGGCCGGCGGCTTCTCGGCCGCGAGCGTCGCCACGGCGAGCGCGGCCGACGACCCCCACGCCCCGTCGATGGTCCCGCTCTCCCGCCGCGGCAGCGCGGCGCGCAGCGCCCCCCAACCCTCCGTCGCCCGCAACAGGGCCGGCAGGTCGGAGAGCGACAGTTCGCGCTGGTCCTTCGTCTTGGGCAAGTCGTCCGTCCTTCGGGTAAGGAATTTTAGCCACCGATGAACACGGATGAAAACAGATCAGAAGAAATCATTTCTTGATTTGTCTTTGATCTGTGATTTCTGTGTTCATCTGTGGCCGATTCGTCTCCGCCCCGGAAAATGCCAGCATGTCGAACCTTCGCACCGCCCTGTACGACGCGCACCTGGCCGCGAACGCCCGCATGGTTCCGTTCGCCGGGTGGGACATGCCGGTGCAGTACGCCGGCATCATCGACGAGCACAAGGCCGTGCGGTCGGCCGTCGGCGTGTTCGACGTGTCGCACATGGCCCGGTTCTCGTTCGCCGGCGCGGACGCGGCGAAGTTGCTGGAAAAGGTGTTCACCAACAGCGTCGCCACGATGAAGGACATGCAGGTGCGGTACGGCCTCGTCTGCAAGGACGACGGCGGCACGCTGGACGACGTGCTCGTGTACCGCTGGCCCTACGGCTACGCGATGGTGGCGAACGGCGCGAACCACGCGAAAATCCTCGGCTGGCTTAAGCACCACGCCGACGGGGACGTGCAGATTCAGGACCAGACGGCCGACACCGTCATGGTCGCCGTGCAGGGGCCGAAGGCGGTCGAGGTCGTGGCCGGGCTGTTCGCGGACGACGTGGCGAAGCTGAAATACTTCTACGCCCAGCCGACGCGATACCGGGACAAGGGGTGCGTCGTCAGCCGGACCGGGTACACCGGCGAGGACGGGTTCGAGGTCATCGTCCCGAACGATTTGGGGCGGCAACTCTGGGACGACCTGCTCGCGAAGGGCGTCGTGCCGTGCGGCCTCGGGGCGCGCGACACGCTTCGTCTGGAAGCGGCGATGCCGCTGTACGGGCACGAACTGACGGAGAAGATCGACCCGCTGCAGGCCGGGTTGGAGTGGGCGGTGAAGCTGAACAAGGAGTTCATCGGCCGGGACGCGCTGGCGACCGCGAACGATGCGGCGGTTCATCGACCCAAGCGGGTCGGCCTCGAACTCGACGGCAAGCGGGCGGCCCGGCAGGACTGCGTGCTGTTCGCCGACCCGTCCGCGCCGGTCGGCGTCGTCACGAGCGGCAGCTTCGCCCCGTGGCTCGACCGGTCCATCGCGATGGGGTACGTCGCCCCGCGGTACGCCGCCCCCGGCACGGTCGTTTTGGTGGACATCCGCGGCACGCACGTCCCGGCGACGGTGGTTCCGCTCCCGTTCTATCAACGCAAGAAGTGAGGCCCGAGATGGACCTGGATACCCTCCGGTACGCGCCGACGCACGAGTGGGCGAAGCTCGACGGCGACGTGGTGACCGTCGGCATCACAAAGTTCGCGGTGGAGCAACTGACGGAACCGACGTTCCTCGACCTGCCGAAGGTCGGCAAGGTCCTGAAGGCCGGGCAGGAGGCGGGCGTCATCGAGTCGGTGAAGTCCACGAGCGGCATCAACTCGCCGGTGGCCGGGGAGGTCGTCGAGATCAACCTGAAGCTGACCGACGACGCGGCGACGAAGCGGACGGCCGACCTGTCGCTGGTAAACACCGACCCGCTCGGCGCGGGGTGGATGTTCAAGGTGAAGCTCGCGCCGGGGGCGACGCTGGACCACCTGCTGAGCCGCGCGGACTACGAGAAGCAGATCGCGGGGCACTGATTGTCACGGGCGGAAAGCCCAGGGTCGGCCGACCCTGGGCTTTCCGCCGATAACATGCCTCACACGTTGCAACTTGTCTTCCCATTGAAACTCGCGCGACACTCGCTCTGACCCCACTCGTCCGAATCGCGCCCGAAGCTCACCGTCCGCCAATTTCATCAAGCCCTCTCGCAGGCCGTCCGGAGAACAGCCCGTCACGAACCCGTCCGCCCCGTCCCGCACCAAGTCGGCCGGGCCGCCGGCGCGGTACACGACGACCGGCTTCGCGTTCGCCCACGCCTCCAACAGCACGAGGCCGAATGCGTCCGTCCGCGAGGGCAGGCAAAACACGTCGATCCCGGCGAAGAAGTCTCGCTTCTCCGTCTCGCTCAGCACGCCGAGCCGGACGATGCGGTCCTTGTGCGAGTAGCTCTCCCAGAATCGCTCGAAGTTCGGCATCGTCGGCCCGGCGAGGACGACGCGGCCCGGCGGGTTCGCCTTCAAGAGATCGACCGTTCCCTTCTCGACGCTCAGGTTTGCCAGGTGGCCGATCACGAGTTCGTCCGGCCGCACGCCCCACTTCGCGCGAACGCCTTCCCGGTCGCCGCCGGTGCATTCGGTCGGATCGACGCCCAACCCTTGGAGGTGGACCCGCGGCTCCGGCACGCCGAGGCTCAACACCGCGTCGCGTTCCGTCTTCGTCTGCACGAACACGCCGTCGGCCTGTCGCAGCAGCCACCGCATCACCGGCCGCGTGTACTGCCGCCGCGTGCGGTCGTGTGGGTCGGCCGGGTCGCCGAGGTGCAGGAACGGCGTCAGGTAGAACGGCACGCCCCGCCGCCGGGCCAGCCACAGCCCGCAGAAGATCGGGAACGTGTACGGGAAGCACGTCGCGTGGACCGCGTCCAGCGGGTCGGTAAACGTCAGCACGTCCTGAATCATCCCCGGACAGACCGGGTTGCACGGCAGCGTCAGGGCTTGCAGGTGGCGGACCGGGATGAGCGACAGCGCCTTCAGCACGTATCGCCGGCCGGGGAAGGCGAGCGGCTTGAACCGGCGGACCACGAGGTTCGGCGAGACTTGCAGCGTCGTGTTCGGCCGCTTGCCGCCCCACAGCTGGCCCAGCTCGACGGCCGACGAGGTCCAGACTTCCACACGATCGCCACACCCCACGAGGTACTTCGTTAGCCGCTCGAAGTAGCCCTCCGAACCTCCGATCGCCGGCGGGTATCGTTGAACGAAGTGGGCCACACGCATCGCGGGGGTTCCGTCGGTTCCGGGAATGTATACGATGTTCGGTGGCCGCCACCCTCCTTCCCGAAGGCACGAAGTCCGATGATCCGCGTTTCCAAGCTGGCCGATTCCGTCAAGCCGTCCGCCACCCTCGCCGCCGGGGCGAAGGCCCGCGAGCTGAAGGCGAAGGGGGTCACGGTCTACGACTTCAGCCTCGGCGAGCCGGACTTCAACACGCCGAAGCACATCTGCGACGCCGCGAACGACGCGATGGCGAAGGGGCAGACGCACTACACCCCGGCCGGCGGCACGGCCGAGCTGAAGAAGGCCATCGCCAAGTGGTACGGTCGGACCTACGGGTTCGAGTGCGGGCCGGAGAACGTCCTCGTCTCGAACGGGGCGAAGCACAGCATCCACAACGTCCTCGCGGCGACCGTCGGCCCCGGCGACGACGTGGTCATCCCGGCCCCGTACTGGGTCAGCTACTCGGACCTCGTCAGCATGACCGGGGCGACGTACACGCTGGTGCAAACGACACTCGAAGCCGGGTTCAAGATGACGCCCGCGCAGCTGAAGGCGGCGATCAAGCCGAACACGCGGCTGCTCATGCTCAACTCGCCGAGCAACCCGACCGGCGCGGTCTACAGCCGATCAGAACTCGAAGCCCTCGTCGATGTCGTGCTGCAACACCCGAACGTCGCGCTCCTGTCGGACGAGATTTACGAGCAGCTCTGCTACGGCGACGCGAAGCCGACGTGCGTGGTGACGCTGCGGCCGGAGTTGAAGGACCGCACGGTCACGATCAGCGGGGCGAGCAAGAGCTACGCCATGACCGGCTGGCGGATCGGCTGGGCGGTCGCGCCGGCGCACCTCGTCAAGGCGATGGACAACGTGCAGAGCCAGGAGACGAGCTGTCCGTCGAGCGTCAGCCAGGCGGCGATGGTCGTCGCGCTCGAGTCGCCGGAGTCACCGAAGTGCGTGGCGGAAATGCACAAGGAGTTCGCCGCCCGGCGGGAGGTCGTCACGAAGCTGCTGACCGCCATCCCCGGCGTGAAGTTCTTCAAGCCGGAGGGAGCGTTCTACGCGTTCTTCGACGTGTCGAGCTACTTCGGCAAGAGCTTCAGCGGGAAGCCAGTGACCGACTCCATGACGTTCTGCACGACGCTGCTGGAACAAGCCCACGTCAACCTCGTGCCCGGCGCGGCGTTCGGGGCGGAGGGGTTCGTGCGGATGTCGTTCGCGACGAGCCAGAATGTGATCGAGGCCGGTCTCGCGAAGCTCAAGGACTGGCTCGCGACCGCCGCGTGAGAAAAGAACTAGCCACAGATGAACACAGAGAACACAGATAAATCCAAAGAAATGATTTCTTCTGATCTGTACTCATCCGTGTTGATCCGTGGCCGGACTTCGGGGTGATTTATGTCCGTTCTGTACCTCACCGAAGATGAAGTCCGGTCGCTGCTGACGATGGAGATGGCGCTGGAGGCGGTCGAGGCCGGGTTCCGCAAGTTGTCGCTGGACGAGGCGACGAACGTGCCACGGTCGCGGTGTCAGACCGACCAGGTCATGCTGCACGTCCTGCCGGCCGCGGCGAAGACGCTCAACGCCGTCGGGCTGAAGTGCTACACCACCGGCAAGTTCCCGGCCCAGTTCCAAGTCCTCCTCTTCGACCCGAAAGCCGGCGGGCTGATCGCGATCATCGAGGCCGACCACCTCGGGGCCGTCCGCACCGGGGCGGCCAGCGGTGTCGCGACGAAGAAGCTCGCCCGCAAGGACGCCGCGACCGTCGGCGTCTTCGGCGCGGGCAAGCAGGCGGCGACGCAACTCCAGGCCGTGTGCAAGGTGCGGCCGATCAAGAAAGCCGTCGTCTACTCGCGGGATGAGGCGAAGCGGGCGGCGTTCGCCGCGGAGATGGCGAAGGTGTGCGGCACGGAGGTCGTCCCGGCGGCGAAGCCGGAGGACGCCGCGACCGGGCTGGACATGATCTGCACGGCCACATCGAGCCGCGAGCCGGTGCTGTTCGGGAACTGGCTGAGCGAAGGGACACACTTGAACCTGGCCGGGTCGAACTTCCTGGCGAAGGCGGAAGTTGACGTGGACGTGTTCCGCCGGGCCGCGCTCGTCACCGCCGACAGCAAGGATCAGGCGCGGATCGAGGCGGGCGACTTCGTCGCGGCGATGCAGGAACACGTCTTCACCTGGGCCGACGTGGTCGAGCTGTCGCACGTCGTCGCCGGCCGCGTCCCCGGCCGCCAGGCCCCGACGGACATCACCGTCTTCAAGTCGCTCGGCCTCGGCATCGAGGACGTGGCGACTGCCGCGAAGGTCTATCAGAAGGCCGTCGAGCAAAAGGTCGGAAAGTACATTCTTTAGTATCCACTCGCCTTTCCGTTGAGCCGCTTATCCGCCGCCCCCTGGTACACGCCGGTCTTCGGGTCGATGCGAATCGTGTGGGCGTCGCCTTGCTTCGCCTCCGCGAGCGTGTGGCCCATTGCCTTCAGCCGGTTCGTTACGACCGCCGGGGCCGATTCCAGGCTCAGCCGGTCCGGGAACCACTGGTGATGCTGCCGCGGGGCGTCCACGGCCGCGGTGACGGGCATGTCGTAGTCGAGCGTGTTGACCAGCACGCACAGGACGGTGTTGATGATCGTCCGCCCGCCGGGGCTGCCGGTGACGAGGTACGGCTTGCCGTCCTTCAGCACGATCGTCGGCGTCATCGAGCTGAGCATCCGCTTGCCGGGGGCGACGACGTTCGCCGGCGTGCCCACCTTCCCGCCGCGGGTCGTCGTGCCGGGGACCGGGTTGAAGTCCGTCATCTCGTTGTTCAGCACGAACCCCGCCCCGCGGACGACGATCCGGCTGCCGAAGTTGTTCTCCAGCGTGTACGTGTTCGACACGCACATCCCCGCCTTGTCGATGACGCTAAAGTGCGTCGTGTTCCCGCCGCCCTCGGAGATCGGGATGTCCTCCGCGAGCGCCTCGCTCCTCGTCGCCTTCGCCAGGTCGATGGTCGCGGCCAGCTTCTTCGCGTGGTCCTTCGTCGTCAGGTGGCGGGGGATGGTGACGAAGTCCGGGTCGCCGAGGAACGCAGCCCGGTCGCGGAACACCCGCCGCTGCACCTCCGCGAGCAGGTGGATCGTCTCCACGGAGTCCCGCGGATACTTCTTCACGTCGAACGTTTCCAGGACGTTGAGCGCCTCGATCATCGCGGTCCCCCCGGAACTCGGCGGCGGGGCGGAGACGATGTCGAACCCGCGGTAGGTGCCGCGTAGCGGCTGCCGTTCCTTCGCGGCGTAGCCGGCGAGGTCGGCTTTCGTGATGAGGCCGCCGCCGGCCTTCATCTCGGCTTCGAGTTGGTCGGCCGGCGGGCCGGTGTAGAACCAGTCGGCCCCGTGGTCGGCGATGCCTTCGAGCGTCGTCGCGAGGTTCGGCTGCTTGAGCGTGTCCCCCTCCTGCCACTTCCCGCCGTTCGGCCGGCCGAAGATGCTCAGGAACTCGGCGTTCGTCGTCTTGCCGTCGTTGAGAACGCCGTTGAACCGCCGGGCGAGCGGGCTGTCCACCGTGAACCCGGACCGGGCCAGCCGCACGGCGGGGGCGAGCAGGTCCTTCCACGGCCGCGTTCCGAACCGTTTGTGCGCCAGTTCCAACCCGCGGACCGTGCCGGGGACGCCGGCCGACTTGTGCGACCGCCAGTCGGTCGTGCCGTCGGCGAACAGGTCCTTCGTGGCCGCGGCCGGGGCCGTCTCGCGGTAGTCGAAGAACGTGGCGTCCGCGCCACCGTGCGGTTGCACGAGCATGAACCCGCCGCCTCCAATGTTCCCGGCCTCCGGCCAGGTCACCGCCTCCGCGAACGCGACGGCGACGGCCGCATCGACCGCGTTCCCGCCGGCCTTCAGCACGTCCACGCCGACCTCGGCCGCGATCGGGCAGACGCACACGACCATGCCGTTCTTCCCCTCGACCGGGGCACGCGGCATTTGGGCCGCGAGCGGCAGGGTGAGAACGAGAAGCGTGAAGAGGGTTCGCATGGGTAAGTCATCCCGCCCGCAGCGCCGCGGAGTCGCGGACGCCGAGGTTGTCGTAGATCGTCCGCGTCGCGTCCGACCGGTTCAGCGTGTAGAAGTGCAGCCCGCGGACGCTGTTGTCCAGCAGGTCGCGGCACTGCTCCGTCGCCCAGTGAACGCCGACCCGCCGCACGGCCTCGTCGTTCTCGCACCGGGCGACCGCCCGTAGCAGCCGCGCCGGAATCCGCGCCCCGAGCGCTAGCTCGGCCATGCGGACCATGCCGGCCTTCGTCGTGACCGGCATGATCCCGGCCACGATGGGGACCTTGATCCCGGCCAGCTCGCACCGCTCGCGGAAGTCGTAGAAGTCGCGGTTCTCGAAGAACAACTGCGTGCAGATGTAATCCGCCCCGGCGTCCACCTTCCGCTTCAGGTTGTCCATCTCCGCGAGCCGGTTCGGGCAGCCCGGATGCCCCTCCGGGAAGCCGGCGACGCCGACGCCGAACCCGCGGGCGTCGGAACTGTTCGGCCGGCCGCGGATGAACTCGACGAGCTGGTTCGCGAACTGGAACCCGTCCTTCGACCGGTCGAAGTTCGCCAAATTCTTCGGCGGGTCGCCGCCGAGGGCGAGGACGTTCGTGATGCCGGACGCGGCGTACCGGTCCAGGATCGCGGCCATCTCGTCCCGCGAGTGGCACACGCACGTCAGGTGCGACACGGCCGTCAGGTCCGTCTCCTTCTGGATGCGGACGACGAGGTCGTGCGTCCGGTCCCGCGTCGAGCCGCCGGCCCCGTAGGTGACGGACACGAACGACGGTTGCAGTTCCTGCAGCGACGCGATGTTCCGGAACAGCTCCTCGGACGCCTCGTCGGTCTTCGGCGGGAAGAACTCGAAGCTGAACGTCGTCCGGTGGTCGCGGAAGATGTCCTGAATGTGCATGGGCCGTCGTCCCTGATGACACCGGGGTGTCAGTTATTGATTCTCAACACGAGCGGCAGCCGGGGCAGCCCGGCGGCCGTCAGCCGCACGCCGGCGGCCCGCTCCGCCACGGCGGTCGCCGCGTCCGGCCGGAGCGTCGGCTCGCGGGCCAGCGCGTCGAACTGATACACCGTAGAGCCACTATACGACCAGTCCAGTCGGAAGGACCGGTCCCCCGCCTTCAGGGCGAGGGCGGCGGACAGCTCGTCGCCGGGCCGGTAGGTCAACTTGCCGTCGTGCCCGTCCGCCGCGAGGCGGAACACGCTCGCCGCGGCCGTCGTCGTCGGCTCGCCGACGACCCGGAAGGCGTACTCCGCCCCCTTGTGCCGGACGGCGAGCGGGCCGTTCGGCACGAGTCGGCGGTCGCGGAGGTCGTTGGGGATTGTTAATTCGAGATTCGTGAAGTCGAGGGCGAACGAATCCTTCTTGAGGAACGCGACCGCCTCCGCGACCGGGTCGCCGGCGTCGAACTCGCCCCACGACGCGATGCGGCCGAGGAGTTGGCCCCACGCTTTCGCGTCCGGCTCGTCGAACCACTTCGCGGCCGCCGCCCACGCCTCGCGGCTCTCGGTTCCGAGCTTCGCCCGCAGGACGGCGTGAACGTGCCGCGCCCCGGCCTCCTGCGACTGCCGCAATTTGTTCTGAAACGTCGTCCGCATCGGGTCCGGGAACCGCGACACGAACCACTCCGCGGCCGGCAACTTCGCGAGCACCTCCGCGCCCAGTCTCGCTGAGGCGGTGAGGTCCGCCGTCGGGTCCGGGAAGATCAGGACGGCCGGCGGCGTGTTCGGCCCGGCGGTCAAGCCGAGGGCGTCGCCGAGGTCGCGCATCGCGGTCACGCGGCCCTTCGTGTCGTTCCAATCGCCACGGGCCTGATCGACACGGTCGAAGTCGAACGCGACGGCGTACCGGACCGCTGCTCCGCGCGGGACCGGCAGCTTCTCCGAACCGGGGATCGTCGCCACGGGGTCGAACGGCGGTTGCTCCGCCGCCGCGAGCAGAGCGTTCGCCTCTTGCCGCCAGCGGTAGTCGATGCCAGGGGCGAGGAGCAATGTCGTGCCGCGGCGAACCAGCCCCCGATACCACTCGTGCAGTGCCCCCTCCGCCGTGCGGACGAGGTTCGCGTCCGCCTTCCACTTGTTCCAGAGCTTCACCGCCTCCGTGTCCGCCCACACCGCGGCGAACTCCGGCGGCGGCACGAGGATCGTCGAAAGCTCCGCGTCCAACTGCTCCAGTTCCGCCTTCCGCCGCACCTCCGCCGGACCGGGCCGCGGCGGTAGGAACTGCGTTTGGTAGTCGTGGTACGCCGCGTACTCGCGGAGCCGCGCCTCGACGAACGCCCGCTCGTTTTCCGACAACTCGGCGAACGAGTGGTCCTCGCGGATCGATTCGAGTTCCTTGCGGTTGCGGTCGAAGTGGAGCTGCGCGAGCCGCACGGCCGGCGGGCCTTCGCGTTCCTGGTACAGCCGCACGCGACGGCCGAGCCGGTCCTCGTCGGCCGTCGGCGAGAACGCGAACAGGCCGACGAGCGCGGCGGCCATCGCGGTCACCAGCGCGCCGGACCCGGCCAGCGTCCACCGCAGTTGGCGGCGGGAGCCGTCGATCCGCCGGCGGAACGCCCACGCCGTTTTCGTGCAGTCTTCTTGCAGGTCTTCCACGCCGAACGGCGCGTCGAGCGCGTCGAACCGCGTGTCCTTCGGGAACTGGAGGGCCGTCGCCGCGACGTGGACCTCGACGCTGCCGAACGCGAGCGGGTCGTTCGCGTTCGTCGCGTGGCCGGTGCGGGCCAGGTAGTCCTCGAACGCCGTTTGCACCGACCGCTTCTTCGCCTCCACGCGGGCCAGCCACGCCTTCGGATCTTCCCCGAATTCGTGCAGCCGGTCGCACTTCGTCAGCGTGAGGAAGATCGGCAGGCCGCCGACCTCGCGGCCGTGCGTGCGGGTTTCTTCCAGCCCGTCGAGGAACGCGGCGAACGAACGGAACAGGTCGATCATCGCCTCGTTCGTCGCCGATGCGTCGAGCGCCAGCACGATCGCGTCGGCGCTCCGCACGGTACTCGCGGTCTGGTCCTGCCGGCGGATTTGCGCCGGGTCGGTGATGATCTCCTTCGCGGACCGGCCGTCCACGTCGCACAGCACGACGCCGTCCGGCCGCGTCCGGCACAGGTCGGCCGCGGGCTTCTCGTCGCCGTACTTGGAGAGGGGGAACGGGGCCTCGGGGTCGGCGAAGGCGTGCAGCAGGCCGGTCTTGCCGGTGTGCGGCATGCCGAAGAACACGATTCGCGGCGCGGCCCCCATCGGCTACGGCTTCTCGGCCGGGAACGTGACGGTCAGGCCGGCCGTGTCGCCGGCCCACTTCGCCAGCTGCGTGACGGCCGGGTGCTCCTGTGGCAACTTGTTCCGCTCGGCGAACACGATTTCCAAGCCGAGGCTCTTCGCCGTCGATTCCTTCTTCTTCTGCACGGCTGCCTTCACCTCTTGAAGTGTCCGCGGGGTGGCGTCCTCGTCGATCTGGTAGAACTTCTGATCCTTCACATCCGTGCCGCCGAGCATCGTCACGCGGACGCGCTCCTCCGTCGGCGGGGCGGGCTTCGTCGGGACGGGTGATGGCGCGGTGTTCGGCGTGTTGGGGTCGAGCGTGCCGTTGACGGGGGAACTCTTGCCGTCGCCCTTCCCGTCGCCGTCGCCGTTCCCCTCGCCGCCCCCGCCGCCGAACATCATCAGCGCCACGAGGATCGCGAGCAGCAGCCCGCCGAGCAGCCGGCAAATCTTATGCGCGATCTCCGGGGACTTGTGCTTGAGCAGGTACTTGTCGAACCACCAGCCGAGGATCGCGACGACGACGTACCCGATGAGGAACCCGCCGGCCGTGGCGAGGACGCCCTCGATGAGCTTCGCGAACCGCACGGTGTTCAGGAATGCGACCAGGATCATTTTGTTGGTCTATCAGAATGGCCCGCAGATGACACAGATGGGAGCGCAGATGAAGAGGATAAGAACCAAAATCCGGTCCTGGTTTTCATCCTCTTCATCTGCGTCGAAGTCTGCGTCATCTGCGGGCCATTCTTCTATTCGATGAAGATGAATTCCTTCGCGTTGAACAGGACGTGCGCGAACTCGGCCCACGCCTTCGTGTCGCCGGCGGCCTTCGCCTGCTCGCCGACGAAAGCCGCCGCCGCGGCCAGCTCCGTCGCGGACGGGCGGCGGCCGAACGCGGCCCGGTACATCGCCTCGATTCGCCGCGGCTCCCTCTCCGTGGCCGTCGCCCAGCGGTCGGCTTCGCCGAGGACGAACGGGTTGTTCAGCATCACCAGCGCCTGGGCCGGGACGTTCGACACGCTGCGGCGGCCGATCGTGGTAAAAGGGGTCGGGTAGTCGAACGCGGTGAAGAACGGGTTCAGGAAGTTCCGCCGCACCTGCTGGTAAACGCTCCGACGGCCGTTCCCGTCCACCGGGCCGGACGCGGACGGGCGGCCGCGGCCGATCATGTGTTCCGTGAGGGCCGGCGGCACGCCGGGGCCGAACGGCGTGCGGTCCAGTCGCCCGGACACGGCCAGCATCGCGTCGCGGATCGCCTCGGCCTCCAGCCGCTTCACGCTCGCGCGGTGGAGCAGCTTGTTCAGCGGGTCGGCCGTCGCGACCTTCACGGCCGTCGCCGGGTTGGGGTGCGCGGATTGGCGGTAGGTTTCGCTGAGGAGAATCCGGCGGTGCAGGTTCTTGACGTTCCACCCGTCGCGGACGAACCCGGCGGCGAGGTGGTCGAGCAGTTCCGGGTGCGTCGGAGCCTGCCCCTGCTTGCCGAAGTCGTCCGGCGACGCGACGATCCCGACGCCGAAGTGATGCTGCCAGACGCGGTTAACGAATACCCGCGCGACGAGCGGGTTCGTCGGGTCGGTGAGCGCCTTCGCCAACTCCAGCCGGCCGCTGCCGGCGGGCGACTTTGCGTCGCTTCCGGCGAACACTTCCAGGAACCGGCGGCTCACCGGTTGTCCGAGCGTCTTCGGCCCGCCGCGGATGAACACGCGCTCGTCGCGGCCGGTCCCCTCGATCATCGTCGGGGCGCGGCGGACGGTCGCCAGCTTCGCCTCCAGTTCCTTGATACGCGGGTCGTCCGTCGGGTTCGCCGGAACAGGTGCGCACGTTTCGGTCCCGTTCGCCGTCGGTTTCGTTTCGGCCAGCCGGACCTCGCTCATCGCGGCGTACCCGTTGCCCTCGTCGAGCAGTTCCAGGTACGCCGCCTGCCCCGGCCACATCGACAGGTCGAACACGACCCACTTGAACTCCTCGCCGTGGTCGATGGCCCGCCGCAGGTCGCCGTAGATCGGGGCTTGAATCAGTTGCAGGTTGTTGAGGATCAGCCGGAGGTGCGCCCCCTTCCCGGCGACGCGGGCGGCGAGGTACTTCGCGTTGATCGTGAACGTCGGCGAGCGGATCGCGCCGACGAGCGCCGCGGACTCGCGGCCGCTGTGCGGGTGGCCGGTCGTGGTGCGGAACGCCGGGCCGGTGACGAACCACCGCTTCGCCCAGTCACCGCGGAAGTCCTCGAACCCCTCCGTGCCGCGGCGGTCCGCGTCCGGCGGAACCCTCGTCGGCCGCACCCCGCGGCGGTCGTTCAACTCCTTCAGGATGGCGTCCGTCGCGGCCGGGTCGTCGATGACGGAGTGCGAGTACCGCGAGCTGCCGAGGACGCCGTACAGGGCGTAGTAGTCGGCCGTCGGGATCGGGTCGAACTTGTGGTCGTGACAGCGGGCGCACGAGATCGTCAGGCCGAGGAACGCCTTGCCGAACACGTCGATCATGTTGTCGAACCGGTTCGCCTCGTCGATCCGCACGTCCACCGGCGAATGCACGCCCTCGCCCAAGTGCCAGAACCCGGTCCCGATGAGGGCCTCGTTCCACCGCTCCTTCGGATGCCAGCGCGGGGGAAGCAAATCGCCGGCGATCTGTTCTTGCACGAACCGGTCGTAGGGCAGGTTGTCGTTGAACGCGCGGATGACGTAGTCGCGATACCGCCACGCATCGGGAATCTCGAAGTCGAACTCGTGGCCCCGCGTCTCGGCGTACCGCGCGAGGTCGAGCCAGTGGCGGCCCCACCGCTCGCCGTAGTGCGGCGACGCGAGCAGCTTCTCGACCACCTTCGCGAAGGCGTCCGGTGACTTGTCGTGAACGAAG
This sequence comes from Limnoglobus sp., assembly GCF_059499385.1. Classification (NCBI taxonomy): domain Bacteria; kingdom Pseudomonadati; phylum Planctomycetota; class Planctomycetia; order Gemmatales; family Gemmataceae; genus Limnoglobus; species Limnoglobus sp. The sequence goes on from NZ_JCABYM010000045.1 coordinate 47,045, forward strand.
GCGTCGATCTCGGCCGCGGTCGGCGGCAGGCCGATCAGATCGAAGTAGACGCGCCGCAGCAGTTTTTCCGGCTCCGCGGGCTTGGCCGGTTCCAGCCCGGCCTTCGCGAGGTCGGCACGGATGAACGAGTCAATCGACTTGCCTTCGACGAGTGGTCGAACGGGCTGAAATGCCCAGTGCCGTGACGCGAGGCCCCGCACGTCCATCCCTTTCGGGCCAACCGCAACCGCGCCGTCGTCCGGCCACGGCGCGCCGGCCTTCACCCACGCCGTCAGGACCGCGATCTCCGCGTCCGGCAGCTTGCCGCTCGGCGGCATCTTCACGTCGCCGTCGTACCGGACGGCTTGCACCAACAGGTTCTTGTCCGGCCCGGTGTCGCCGCCGGCGAGGAACCCGGCCTTCGTGGACAGGTCGAGGCCGCCCTTCGCCTTCTTCGCCGCGTGGCACTTCTGACACCGCTCCACGAGCAGCGGGCGGACGGTCTTTTCAAAGTACTCGGCGTCGATCTTCGGCTCGGCGGCGCGGGCGGGGAGACTCGCGAGCAGCAACACGGCCAGCCAACGCATGCGACGACCTCGGAACGGGTCCGGCAGGAGTAGCCTCATTATCGCGGGATCGGCCCGGCGTGCAAGTCGGGCTGCCAGACTGGCAGCACATCGCCAAGGTCGCCAACATCGCCACGTCCCGTCACACACGCCTTGCGCGGGGATGTTGACGAAACACACGACACAATGTGTAATTTTGTATACTTACTTGATTCTCTAGAATGATCCGGCCCCGGAGAGGCCGTTGTGCGAATCCAGATCGAAACGATCGAGTCGGAACTGTTCGGCGAGAACGCCTACCTCGTCTGGGTCGAGGGCAACACGGAGGCGTTCGTTATCGACCCCGGCTTCGAGCCGGAATTGATCCTCGAACAGATCGAGGCCCGCGGGCTGATCCTCACCGCCATCGTCAACACGCACGGCCACCTCGACCACATCGCGGGCAACGCGGCCCTGAAGCGGGCGTTCCCGACCTCCCCCATCATCATCGGCGAGGGCGAACGGGACTGGCTGACCGACCCGCACCTGAACCGCAGCGCCCACTACGGGATGCCGGTGACGAGTCCGCCGGCCGACCGCACGGTGGCGGACGGCGACGTGCTGGAGTTGGCCGGGCTAGCGATGGACGTGCGGGAGATTCCGGGCCACTCGCCGGGGCACGTCGTCTACGTCGTCCGCGGCGTGAGGCCGACGGTCGTGCTCGGCGGCGACGTGCTGTTCCGCGGCAGCGTCGGGCGGACGGACTTCCCCGGCGGCAGCTTCGAGGTGCTGGCGAAGGGGATTCGCGAGAAGCTGTGGCCGCTGCCGGACGATACGGTCGTGTATCCGGGGCACGGGCCGGTGACGACGATCGGGTTCGAGAAGCGGACGAACCCGTTCGTGGGCGAATGACTTGACTTCCGAAGTCCGGCTTCGACTTCGGAAGTCGAACCGGCAACGGCACCCGATGCGGGCAAATGTCCCCGCGCGGGATCGACTTCCGAAGTCGAAGCCGGACTTCGGAAGTCGGGCGTTACTTCCGCACGGCCGCGAACACGGCGTCGGCGAACTCGCGGGCTTCCTCCGCGCCGCTCGCGGTGACGACGTGGCCGTCCGTCACCACCCGCCGCCAGTTGTCCCACTTCACGCCGAAGACCCGCTCCGCCTGCCGCTCGAACTGCGGCCGAATCTGCTCGCTCGGTAGGGCCGCGTTCCGGTCCCGCAACAGGTTGAACTGCAACAGCACCCGCTGTCCGACGCAGATGCCGCCGATCACCTTGCGGTCGGCGTCCATCGCCTGCACGATCCGGTTCAAGGTCGGCCGCGAGTCCGGCGTCAGCATCTCGAACACGTCCGCGCCGGGGAACAGGATCGCGTCGTAGTCCTCCGGGCGGACCTCGGAGAAGGCCAGGTCCGCGACCGGCGCGGGGCGGTTGTCGAGGCCCATCAGCCCGCACGGGCCGCGGGACGTGCCGGCCGTCGTCACCGTCACGCCGAGCTCGACGAGCCGCGCCCGCACCGGCTCGTAGTCGTCCAGGAACAGGCCCCGCTTCGGCACGGCGAACAGCACGCGGGCCGCCGGCCGCGCCGGGACCGGAGCCGCCTTAGCTTGCGCGCCGTTGTTCGCCGGCGGCGGAATCGTCGGGTCGGACTTTCCGGCGTTCTTCAACAGGCTGCTGACGGCCGCGAGCAGGACGATCGCGCCGACGGCGACGGCCGCGGCCCCGACGAGCGGCTTCCAATTCCGGCGCGGCTTCCGCGGCAGCTTCTTCATCCGCTTCGTCACCTGCCGGGGCGGCGTGACGGCGACGGTTTCCGCGATCGTGTTCGGCGTCTCTTCCACGACTTCAAAGTCGAACAGCGGGATCGCTTCCAGCACGGGAACCGGGTCGGCCACGGGGACGGCCGTGAACGCCGTCGCGCCGGACGGCGACGACTTCGCGAACGGGTGCAGCGCGGCCGCGACCTCGGTGGCGGACGCAAACCGGTCGGCTGGGTCCTTCGCCATCAACTTCGCGAGCGCGGCCTGCACGTCGGCCGGGATGTCGGCCCGGTACGTCGTCACCGGCGGCGGCGTCTCCCGCGTGTGGGCCAGCACCTTGTCGAACGCCGACCTCGCGTCCTGGAACGGCGGCCGGCCGGTCAGCGCGAAGTAGAGCAGGCAGCCGAGGCTGTACAAATCCGAGCGATGGTCGATGTCCCGGCTGCACTTCGCCTGCTCCGGCGACAGGTAGTCCGGCGTGCCCATCACCATGTTCGTCGCCGTCACCGCCGCGTTCAGCGGCGGCGTCTGTTCGCCCGTCGGTTCCGGCGGCAACTCCGAGTCCGTCGCGAGTCGGGCGAGGCCGAAGTCAAGGACCTTCACCTGGCCCTTGCGGTTCACCATCACGTTCTGCGGCTTGATGTCCCGGTGGACCATCCCCTTTGAGTGGGCGTGGCCGAGGCCGAGGGCAACGAGCCGGGCGACGTGACAGGCGGTCGTGACCGGCAGCGGGCCGCGGCGGTTCACCACCCGGTCCAGGCTGACGCCCTCGACGTACTCCATCACTAAAAAGTGCCGCCCCTCGGCCTCGTCGGCGTCGAACGCGGTGACGATGTTCGGGTGGGCCAGCTTCGCCGCCGCGCGGACCTCCCGGCGGAACCGCTCGACGGCCCGCGGGTTGGCCGTGTACTTCTGGGCCATCACCTTCACCGCGACCGTCCGCCCCATCATGACGTGCTCGGCCTTGTAGACCATGCCCATGCCGCCCGCGCCGAGTTGGCTCAGCACGCGGTAGCGGGGGTGGTTCGCCAGTTCCGGCGGGATGGCCGGGTCGGTGGTCGGGATTTCCATCTGGTCGGTCGAGGTCATGGCGGGCCTGCGGGCAAGGTCGGTCACACACGAGAATAACACGCGGCCCGCGGCCAGGCTTCCAAAGAAACTACCGCCGCCGCGAAAGAAGAGATTCATTTCGTCAGGAACAAAGATGAGAATGGGGTGTTATTACTATCACGCGCCAATGTTCGCGCCCGCCGTTGACGACGACTCCCCTCGTCGGAGACACCCTCCATGCGCCTCGCCTGGCTCACCGACCTACACCTCAACTTCGTCTCGCCCCGCGTGTTCCAGTCGTTGATCGACGGCGTGCGGGCGGAATCGCCGGACGCCGTCCTCGTCGGCGGCGACACCGGGGAGGCCCCGAACGTCGGCGAGTACCTCCGCGAACTGGCGGCGCAACTGGCCAAGCCGGTCTACTTCGTCCTCGGCAACCACGACTTTTATCGAAGCTCGATCCCGGCCGTTCGCGAAGACCTCGGCCGACTGTGCAAGGCCGTGCCGAACCTGTCGTGGCTGCCGACGGCCGGCGTCGTGTCGTTGTCCGACCGCACGGCCCTGGTCGGCCACGACGGGTGGGGCGACGGCGGGTACGGCGACGTGGCGAACACGCAGGTGATCTTGAACGACTACTTCCTCATCGAGGACTTGCAGGAACTGTCGCACGCGGACCACGTGGCGAAGCTGCGGTCGCTCGGCCGGGAGGCGGCGGACCACGTCCGCCGGGTGCTGCCGCGGGCGCTGGAGCGGCACGAGGAAGTGATCCTGCTGACGCACGTGCCGCCGTTCCGCGAGGCGTGCTGGCACCAGGGGAAGATCTCGGACGACGACTGGCTGCCGTTCTTCGCGTGCCGGGCCGTCGGCGACGTGCTGCGGGCGATCATGGCCGAGTATCCGGACCGGCGGCTGACCGTGCTCTGCGGCCACACGCACAGCCCCGGCGAGTGCGACGTGCGGCCGAACCTGACCGTGCTGACCGGCGGCGCGGTGTACGGTAAGCCGGGTGTGCAGGCGGTGTTCGAGGTGTGAGGGCGGACGGTCGTTGACTGGTTTTGTCCCCTCCCCCCTTGGGGGGGAGGGTTAGGGAGGGGGGTACGCCTTTCCCTCCCGGTGAGTCTCGCGTCGGAGGGAGGAAGCTCGGGGGGGGGGGGGGGGGGGGGGGGCGGGCGCCCCCCCCCCCCCCCCCCGGGGGGGGGCGGGGGGGGGGGCGCGCCCCCGCGCCCCGCGCGC
>NZ_JCABYM010000045.1:51623-58307 GCF_059499385.1 Limnoglobus sp.
CCTAACCCTCCCCCCCAAGGGGGGAGGGGACAAGAAGGATTCCGGCCGGAATCGACATCACCCCATGTGAGGCCGTGGAGCGAGTGACCCACCGTCCGTTTCCCGCTACGATCACAACAGAGACTTCTCGGAACGGGATCGAACCATGCCGCGGATTCTGGTGCTCATCGGCTGCCTGCTCCTGACCCGCCCGGCGGCCGCGGTCGATTTCGCGCGGGACGTGCTGCCGATCCTGTCCGAGAACTGCTTCCACTGCCACGGCCCGGACGAGACGGCCCGCAAGGCCGGGCTGCGGCTCGACACGAAAGAGGGGGCGTTCAAGAAGAAGCGCGAACGCACCATGCTCGTCCCCGGCAAGAGCGGCGAGAGCGAGGTGATCGCCCGCGTGACGAGCCAGGACGCGGACGTGATGATGCCGCCGCCGGACTCGAACCGGAAGCTGACGGCGAAGCAGATCGCGACGCTCAAGCAGTGGGTGGACGAGGGGGCCGCGTGGGGCCAGCACTGGGCCTACGTCCCGCTGCCGCGGGAAATTCCAAATCCGAAATCCGAAATCCGAAATCCGATCGACGGGTTCATCCGCGCCCGCCTCGAAAAAGAGGGGCTGAAGCCGTCTCCCGAAGCCACCAAAGCCGCGTGGCTGCGGCGCGTCACGTTCGACCTGACCGGGCTGCCGCCGACGGTCGCGGAGATCGACGCCTTCGAGAAGGACGCGGCCGCGAACGCCTACGAGAAGGTCGTGGACCGATTGCTCGCATCGCCTCGGTACGGCGAGCGGATGGCCGCCGACTGGCTGGACGTGGCCCGGTACGCCGACACGCACGGCTACCAGTCCGACCGGTTCCGACCGATGTGGGCGTACCGCGACTGGGTCATCAAGGCGTTCAATTCCAACCAAAAGTTCGACCGGTTCGCGACGGAGCAGCTGGCCGGCGACCTGCTGCCAAACGCCACGAAGGACCAGCGGCTGGCGACGGCGTTCAACCGGCTGCACATGCAGAACGAGGAGGGCGGCGTCGTCGAGGAGGAGTTCCGCGTCGCCTATGTCGTGGACCGCGTCACGACGTTCGGCACGGCGTTCCTGGCGCAGACGTTCGAGTGCTGCCGCTGCCACGACCACAAGTACGACCCGATCTCGCAGAAGGACTTCTACCAGCTCTTCGCGTTCTTCCAGAACATCGACGAGTCCGGCCAGACGAGCTACTTCACGTCGTCGATGCCGGTCCCGGCGATGCTGCTCAGCACGGACGAGCAGGACAAGACGATGGCCGAGTTGTGGAAGGCCGTCGGGTCGAAGGAAGCGGCGGTGAAGGCGGCGCGCGGGGCTGCCCGCGCCGAGTTCGGCAAGTGGCAGCCGAGCTTCGCGAAGGACTTCGCCCCGCCGGGCCTCGTGGCGCACTTCCCGTTCGACGAACTGACGGCCAACAAGTCGGCGAACAAGGTCGATGCGAAGCTCACCGCAAACGGCCACGACGGGCCGAAGCTCGTCGCCGGGAAGGTTGGCAAGGCGGCCGAGTTGTCCGGTGAGAGCGGGTTCGACATCCCCGGCGTCGGGCACTTCACCCGCAGCGACCCGTTCTCGGTGTCCCTCTGGCTGAAGTCTTCCAAGCACCAGCCGCGGGCCGTCGTGCTGCACCACAGCCGTGCGCCGATCGACGCCGGCAGCCGCGGGTACGAGTTGCTGCTGGAGAACGGCAAGGTCGCCGTCGGCCTGCACCACATGTGGCCGGGGAACTCGCTGAAGGTCGTGGCAAAGACGCCGATCCCCGCGGGCGAGTGGGTCAACGTCGCGTTCGCCTATGACGGCTCAAGCCGGGCGACCGGGCTGACGGTGTTCGTGAACGGCGAGCCGATGGCGTGCGACGTAGTCCGCGACGGGCTTCGCAGGGACATCACCTACGAGGGCGGCGAGCCGAGCCTGCAGGTCGGCTACCGGTTCCGCGACAACGGGTTCAAGGGCGGCCGCGTCGATGACCTGCGAATCTACAACCGCGCCCTCACGCCGCCCGAAGCGTTGGCGCTCGCGGGCAAGGGGATTCCCGAAACGGAGGCCGTGCTGTTCGACTACTTCGCGGCGGTCGTCCACGAGCCGACGAAGAAGGCGGCGGCCGAGCTGCGGGCCGCCCGGCTGGCGCACGCGAAGTTCGTGAACCCGATCCCGGAAGCGATGGTGATGCAGGAGATGCCGACGCCGAAGCCGGCGTTCCTGCTGAAGCGCGGGGCCTACGACTCGCCCGGCGACGCGGTGGCCACGTCCACGCCGGCGACGCTGCCGCCGTTCCCGGCCGACCTGCCGCGGAACCGGCTCGGGCTGGCGACGTGGCTGACGCACCCGGACCACCCGCTGTTCGCCCGCGTGACGGTCAACCGCCTCTGGCAACAGCTGTTCGGCAAGGGCCTCGTCGAGACGAGCGACAACTTCGGCACGACCGGCGTGCCGCCGACGCACCCGGACCTGCTCGACTGGCTCGCCCGCGACTTCACGCGCGACTACGACGTGAAGCGGATGCTGAAGTTCATGGCGCTGAGCGCGACGTACCGGCAGGCGTCGAAGCCGACGCCGGAGGCGTTGCAGAAGGACCCGTATAACTTGCTGCTCGCCCGCGCCCCGGCCCGGAAGCTGAGCGCCGAGATGCTGCGGGACCAGGCTCTGTTCGTGAGCGAGTTGCTGAACGAGAAGTCCGGCGGGCCGAGCGTCTACCCGTACCAGCCGGAGGGCCTGTGGAACGAGGCGATGGGTCGGCCCCACTACCCGCAGTCGAAGGGGAGTGACCTGTACCGGCGGAGCCTCTACACGGTCTGGAAGCGGACCGCCCCGCACCCGCAGATGACGACGTTCGACGCCGCCGACCGCAGCAACTGCGCCGTCCGGCGGCAGACGACCAGCACGCCGTTGCAGGCGCTCGCCCTGCTGAACGATCCGCAGTTCGTGGAGGCGGCCCGGTTCCTCGGCCAGCGAACGCTGAAGGAGGGCGGCGCGACGACGAAGGCCCGCGCCGCATGGGCGTTCCGCACGGTGATCGGGCGTTCCGCGGGCCAGAAGGAACTGGCCGTGCTGGTGGCGCTGTACGACGAACAGCGGGCGGGATTTGCGACGGACCCGACGGCGGCCGAGAAGCTCCTCTCAGTCGGCGAGACGAAGGCAGACGCGAGGTTGGACAAGGCCGCCCTCGCCGCCGCGACGCAGTTGGCGCTGACGATCCTGAACCACGACGAGGCCGTGAACCGAAGGTAACCCGCCGGCACATAGTAGTAGGCACACTCCGTGTGCCGTCTGTTGAGCGTCGCAACGACTCGCACGAACTCGCCGAAGGGTCCATCTGCCAAGCGCCGCCGCGGCTCCAACGAACTCGCCGGCACGCCGAGGAGACGGCACACGGAGTGTGCCTACTACTATGCCGACGCCAACCTTTGAACTCTTCGACCCGGACGGCGATCTGCGCGTCACGGCCGGCAACCTCCCGCACTGGTTTCAACCGGGCGTCACGTATTTCGTCACCTTCCGCACCGAGGACTCGGTTCCGGTGGAACTGGTCGCCCGCTGGCGGTGGGAACAATCGCAGTGGCTCGCCCGGAAAGGGCTCGGTAGCATGGCCGACCTCAAACGGTTGTCCGCAGGTCGGCAACAAGAGTTCCACACGCATTTCAGCCGCGCCTACCACGACTACCTCGATCGCGGACACGGGGCGTGCCAGCTGCGACGCCCGGACATCGCCGGGATCGTCGCTGACGCGATTCGGCATTTCGACGGCGAGCGGTACGACCTCGACTCTTTCGTCGTAATGCCGAACCACGTCCACGCTCTGCTCGGCCTGCGGCCGGGGGTTGACATCCTGAAAGTTTGCCATTCCTGGAAGAAGTTCACCGCCACCGCCATTAACCGCCTCTTGGACCAGTCCGGTCGGTTCTGGCAAGAAGAAAGTTTCGACCACCTCGTGCGGTCGCCCGAGCAATTCGAGCGCGCTCGGGCTTACGTCGCCGAGAACCCAATACGTGCGTGTTTACGTGAAGGCGAATACTTGCTGTGCCAGCGCCCGTAACCACGATGACGCATTCCGATGCGTGAAGGAGACGGCACACGGAGTGTGCCTACTACTATGACCAACTTCATCCTCCCGCCGGCCAACCGGCGGCTGTTCCTCCGGCAGTCCGCCCTCGGCCTCGGCGGCGTCGCGCTCGGCACGCTGCTGGCCGACGCCGCCCCGAAACTCGCCGGCGTCCTCGACCAGCCGCACCACCCGCCGAAGGCGAAGCGGGTCATCTACCTGTTCATGGCCGGCGGGCCGAGCCAGCTCGACTTGTTCGACCACAAGCCGCTCCTCAACGAGAAGAACGGCACGGACCTGCCCGACAGCGTCCGCAAGGGCCAACGGCTCACCGGCATGTCCGGCAACCAGGCGTCCCTGCCGCTCGCCGGGTCCGCGTTCAAGTTCGCGAAGCACGGCAAGAGCGGCGCGACGGTCAGCGACCTCTTGCCGAACGTGGCGAAGCTGGCGGACGACGTGTGCTTCGTGAAGTCGTGCTTCACCGAGGCGATCAACCACGACCCGGCCATCACGTTCTTCCAGACCGGCCACCAGATCGCCGGCCGGCCGAGCTTCGGGGCGTGGCTGTCCTACGGCCTCGGCAGCGCGAACGAGAACCTCCCGGCGTTCGTCGTCCTCGTCTCGAAGGACCGCACCGAGCAGGGGCTGTACGCCCGGCTGTGGGGCAACGGGTTCCTGCCGAGCGTCCACCAGGGGGTGCAGTTCCGCAGCGGCAAGGACCCGGTGCTGTACCTGCAGAACCCGGACGGAGTGACCGGCGAGAGCCGGCGGAAGATGCTCGACCGGCTCGCGGAGCTGCATTCGCTGTCCGAAGAAGGCGACCCAGAGATCGCGGCCCGCGTGTCGCAGTACGAGATGGCCTACCGGATGCAGACGAGCGTGCCGGAGGTCATGGACTTCTCGAAGGAGTCGAAGGACGTGTTCGACCTGTACGGCGAGGACGCGAAGAAGCCCGGCACGTTCGCGGCGAACTGCCTGCTCGCCCGCCGGCTCGCGGAACGGAACGTGCGGTTCATCCAGCTCTACCATCCGGGGTGGGACCACCACGGCGGGCTGCCCGGCGGCATCCGGCGGCAAGCGAAGGACATCGACCGCGCGTGCTACGGGTTGGTCCAGGATTTGAAGCGGACGGGGATGTTGAAGGACACGCTCGTGGTATGGGGCGGCGAGTTCGGGCGGACGAACTACAGCCAGGGGAAGCTGACGGCCGACAACTACGGCCGCGACCACCACCCGCGGTGCTTCACGATGTGGTTCGCCGGCGGCGGCATCAAGCCGGGGCTGACGGTCGGGGCGACCGACGACTACGGGTACAACGTGGCCGAGCGGCCGGTCCACGTCCACGACGTGCAAGCCACGATTCTCAACCAGTTGGGGATCGACCACACGAAGCTGACGTACAAGTTCCAGGGCCGGTACTACCGGCTCACGGACGTTCACGGCGAGGTTGTGAAGGAAATCGTGGGTTAACCACCGACCGCACCCGGCGCGCGACGAGGGCGAGCGATGGCCTTCTTCATCCAGCTACGCAGCTCCAACCACGTCCGGCTGGACGGCGACACGCCGGACCCGCGGACGGGGTGGGGGATGCCGTCCTACCGCGACCTCGGCCTCTCGGCCCCGGAGCGGCAGGCCGTCGTCGCGCTGTTGCAGCGGCTCGGCGGCCGGCGGCCGGGCGTGGACGACCGCGTCCACCTCACGCTGACCGACAGCTCCCTGGCGGAGGTCCACCTGCGCGGGCTGTACGGGGCCGGCCCGTGCGTGAACGGCCACCTCGCGGCCGAGGCCGTGTCGATGCCGCTGTTGCACGTCGCCGTCGAGCTGGCCCGCGCCGGCCGGCTCATCCTCACGCCGGACGGGTTCCCGCGGCCGCTCGTCATCGACGAACCGCTCCGCCAGTCGCTGAGCACCCGCTACCCGCAGGTGCAGTCCGGTTATTCGGCCGCGATGATCTGGAACCTGCTGAGGCCCCGCGACCTCGACCCGCCGGCGGGCGAAGGGGAATCGACGGAATAGCCGCCGACGCCGCGGCGGACCGCACGTCGGCAAAAAACGAAGAACCCCGGCGCGGGTCGCGCCGGGGTTCTCGTCGTTCCGAGCCGTGCGGCCGGTCGTTAGCTCGCGCCGTTGCCGGCCGCGATTTGGCCGTCCACGTAGCTGAACGTCTGGGAGGCCGTGCTGCCGAGCGCGGTGATCGCCGCGATGCAGACGACGATGATGAGGGCCAACATCACGGCGTACTCGACCGCCGTCGGGCCGTCTTCCTTCTTCAGGAACTCCACCACCTTGCGAGAAATCGTGTTCATCGTCGCTCCAAGTAACTGAGGGTTTGAGGGGCGAGTCGTCGGCCGAGTTGCCTTCGCGCCGCCGGCTGACACCCTGTCTGTAGGTCGCCCTTGCGGGCGGTGCAAACCGGAACGTCGGCAATTTCGATACGGCCGCCGCAATCTCCGACACCCGGCCGGCGGCGTTGAGGCCAGCCCCCGACTTTGCCGGGACCGGGCGCAACGGCTGCGGCCGGACGTGGTACCGCGCGCCGTCGGAAGGCAGAAAATTGAGGCGAGCGGGGGGGGGGGGGCCCCCCGCGCAGGGGGGGGGCCCCCCCCCCAAAACCGGGGGGGGGCCCCCCCCCCCCCCC
>NZ_JCABYM010000045.1:58317-80338 GCF_059499385.1 Limnoglobus sp.
AGCCCCCTGATTCTGGGGTCGCCCTCACCAGAATCAGGGGGCTGACGCCCCCCGCTCGCCGAGATTCCGCGGGACGTTCATCCCCGCGGACACGCTTCAGGTCTGGAACGCTAGCGCGTCGTGGCTCACGTCGTAATCGACCGTCACGGCCGTGCCGTCGCGGACCTCGCCGGTCAGGAGCTTCTTGCCGAGGGCCGTCTCGATCTCCCGCTGGAGCACCCGCTTCAGCGGCCGCGCCCCGTAGCTGGGGTCGTAGCCGGTCTTCACCAGGTGTTCCTTCGCCTCCTTCGTCAGGGTCAGCGTGATCTTGCGGTCCGCCAGCCGCTCCTTCAGCCGCTCGAGCTGGATGTCGATGATTTTCGCGAGGTCGGCGGTCGTCAGGGCGTGAAACACGATCGTCTCGTCCACCCGGTTGAGGAACTCCGGCCGGAACGCCTTGCGGAGTTCGTCCGTCACCGCGTCCTTCATCCGGTCGTACACCTCGCCGATGTGCGACCCCTTGAACTGCAGGATCTTCTGGCTGCCGATGTTCGAGGTCATCAGCACGATCGTGTTCTTGAAGTCCACCGTCCGGCCCTGGCTGTCCGTCAGTCGGCCGTCGTCGAGGACTTGCAGCAGCACGTTGAACACGTCCGGGTGCGCCTTCTCGATCTCGTCGAAGAGGATGACGCAGTACGGCCGCCGGCGGACGGCTTCCGTCAGCTGCCCGCCCTCGTCGTACCCGACGTACCCCGGCGGCGCGCCGACGAGCCGGCTGACGGTGTGCTTCTCCTGGTACTCGCTCATGTCGATGCGGACCATCGCCTTTTCGTCGTCGAATAGGAACTCGGCCAGGGCGCGGGCCAGTTCCGTCTTCCCCACCCCGGTGGGGCCGAGGAAGATGAACGACCCGAGCGGCCGCTGCGGGTCGTTCAGCCCGGCGCGGGCGCGGATGACCGCCTCGCTGACGGCCCGCACCGCCTCGTCCTGGCCGATGACCCGCTTGTGCAGCTCGTCCTCCAGGTGAAGGAGCTTCGCCTTCTCGCCCTCGAGCAGCTTCGATACCGGCACGCCGGTCCACCGGCTGACGACGGCCGCGATGTCCTCCTCGCCGACCTCCTCCTTGAGGAGCTTGTTGGTCTTCGCGCCGAGGCCGGCCTCCAGGTTCTGGACGCGCTTCTCCAACTCCGGCAGCGTGCCGTACTTCAGCTCCGCGGCCTTGCTCAGGTCGTAGTTCCGCTCGGCCCGCTCGATCTCGGTCTTCGCCTTCTCGATCTCCTCGCGGGCCAGTTGGACCGTCCGGACGGAGTCCTTCTCCTCCTGCCACACGGCCTTCAGGGAATCGCTCTCGGCCTTCGCGTTGGCGAGTTCCTTCTCCAGCCGTTCGAGCCGATCCTTCGACGCGCGGTCGGTCTCCTTCCTCAACGCCTCCCGCTCGATCTCGAGTTGCATGACGCGGCGGGAAATCTCGTCGAGTTCCTGCGGCAGCGAGTCGATCTCCGTGCGGATCTTCGCGGCCGCCTCGTCCACCAGGTCGATGGCCTTGTCCGGCAGGAAGCGGTCCGAGATGTACCGGTTCGACAGCACGGCCGCGGCGACGAGCGCGGCGTCCTTGATGCGGACGCCGTGGTGCGTCTGGTAGCGGTCCTTTAACCCGCGGAGGATCGAGATCGTGTCCTCGACCGACGGCTGGTCCACGAACACCGGCTGGAACCGCCGCTCCAGGGCGGCGTCCTTCTCGATGTGCTGGCGGTACTCGTCGAGCGTCGTCGCGCCGATGCAGTGCAGCTCGCCGCGGGCGAGCATCGGCTTGAGCAGGTTGCCGGCGTCCATCGCGCCGTCCGCCTTGCCCGCGCCGACGATCGTGTGCAGCTCGTCGATGAACAGGATGACCTGCCCCTCGGAGTCGGTCACTTCCTTCAGCACGGCCTTCAACCGCTCCTCGAACTCGCCGCGGTACTTCGCCCCGGCGATGAGCGCGCCCATGTCCAGCGCGACGATCTTCTTGTCCTTCAGCCCCTCGGGCACGTCGCCGCGGAAGATGCGGAGGGCCAGCCCCTCGACCACGGCCGTCTTGCCGACGCCGGGCTCGCCGATCAGGACCGGGTTGTTCTTCGTCCGCCGGGACAGCACCTGCATGACGCGGCGGATCTCCTCGTCCCGGCCGATGACCGGGTCGAGCTTCCCCTTCGCCGCGAACTGCGTCAGGTCGCGGCCGTACTTCTCCAGCGACTGGTACGTCTCCTCCGGGTTCTGCGTGGTGACCCGCTGGCTGCCGCGCACGTCCTTGAGTGCCGCTTCGAGCCGCTTCTTGGTCAGGCCGAACTCGCGGAGCAGGTTCCCGGCCGTGCCCCGGTCGTCGGCCATCGCGAGCAGCAGGTGCTCGACGGAGACGTACTCGTCCTTCATCCGCTTGGCCTCGTCCTCGGCCAGCCCGATGACCTTGTTGAACCGGCCGCTGCCGTACTGGTTCTGTTGCCCGCCGCTCACCGACGGCTGCTTCTCCAGCTCCCGCTGGAGCTTCAGCGTGAGCGCGTCGGCGGCGACGCCTGCCTTGTTCAGGATCGCGGGCGTGAGGCCGCGGTCCTGATCGAGCATCGCGAGCAGGAGGTGTTCGACATCGATTTGTTGGTGGCCGAGTTTCGCGGCCAGCGTCTGCGAGCCCGCGAGCGCCTCGCGGGCTTTTTCGGTGAATCGGTTGAGGTCCATGTTGTTGACTCCTGGGAAATGAGAAGTGCAACGGCCGTGCCAGACGAGAAACCGCTTCATTTCCAGCGTAATCGCCGGCAGAACTGCCGAAATGACACCCCCGGCCGGCCGCCCGCGGTCGATTTCCCGTTGCCGCCGCCGGCCCCCGCCTCTAGACTTCCTCTTCCCAAAATTTCGGGCCGAAGACACAGGTACACGAGATGAACGCGACGACGAACGGAGCGGTACGGAAGGTTTCGCGGCGGAAGGGCAAGACCCGCTGCCGGTTCTGCACGAAGGAAGGCTGCCCGCGGCCCACGTTCGTCGATTACAAGGACGTGGCCAGCCTCAAGAAGCTCGTCTCCGGCCAGGGCAAGCTGTTCAGCCGCAAGAGGAGCGGGCTGTGCGCGACCTACCAGCGGGCCGTCTCCGCCGCCGTCAAGCGGGCGCGGTTCATGGCCCTCCTGCCCTACGTCGGCGAATGACCGGCCCCCCTAGAATGAGCCACCACCCGGCCCTGCGCCGGGTTTTTTTACGCCTCGTCCGTGGGTGACGCATGGCCGACATCAATCAGACGTTCGCGGACGCCGTGGCCCGGCATCAGGCGGGCCAGCTCGCGGAGGCGGAGCAGCTCTACCGGGCCGTGCTGGAACAGGCCCCGACGCACGCGGCCACGCTCTGCAACCTCGGCGCGGTCCTCGCCCGGCAGGAGCGGAACGACGAGGCGGCGCGGTGCTACAGCCTCTGCCTGTCCGCCACGCCGGGGTACGCCGACGCCCACTACAACTTCGGCAACCTGTACCGCAAGGTCGGCCGCTACCGCGAGTCGGTCGCCGAGTACCAAAGCTGCCTGAAGGGGAACCCCAGCCACTCGAGCGCCTACTTCAACATGGGGCTGGCCCTCATCGCGCTCGGCGAACTCGCGGCCGCGGCCGAGTGCTTCCGCCAGACGATCGCCCTCCAGCCCGGCCACACGGACGCCTACAACCGCCTCGGCGACCTCCTGCTGCGGATGGGGCAGGTGAACGAGGGGATCGAGCAGTTCCGCCAGTACGTGTCGCTGCGGCCGGACGACCCGCGGGGGTACAACAACCTCGGCCTGGCCGTCGCGAATGCCGGGCGGTCGAACGAGGCCGTCGAACTGCTGCTGAAGGCGCTGGCGCTCAACCCGAACTACCCGGACGCGCACAACACGCTCGCGCTGGCCTACGAGGCCCTCGGCCGCAAGGACGACGCCTCGCACCACTACCGCGAGGCGGTCCGGCTGAACCCGAACTTCGCGGACGCCTGGAGCAACCTCGGCACGAACCTGACGGAGCAAGGCCGCGCGGACGAGGCCACCGCCGCGCTGCGGCAGTCGCTCGCGGTCCGGCCGCACGCCCCGGCCATCTTCAGCAACCTCCTGCTGACGCTGAACTACTCCTCGAACCTCACGCCGGAACAGGTCGCGGCGGAACACCGCAGGTACGCCGAGCAGTTCGCCCCGACCACGCCGCCCTCTCCGCTCCCAACCGACCCGGACCCGGAGCGGCGGCTCCGCATCGGCTACCTCTCGGGCGACTTCCGCCAGCACACGGTCGCCGGGTTCATCGAGCTGCTGCTGACGCACCACGACCGCGACCGGTTCCACGTCACGGCCTACGCGAACGTCCACCGCACGGACGACACGACGGCGAAGCTGCAAAAGCTCGCCGACCGGTGGCGGTTCGTCTACGCGCAGACGGACGAGCAGGCCGCGGCCCAAGTCCGCGCGGACAAGATCGACATACTCATCGACTTGAGCGGCCACACGGCCGGGAACCGCCTCCTGTTGCTAGCGCAGCGGCCGGCCGCAGTCCAGGCGCTGCTGTTCGGTTACCCCAACACGACCGGGCTGGGGGCGGTCGATTACCGGATCACGGACGCCGTGTCAGACCCGACGGGGATTTCGGAACACCTGTACGCGGAGAAGCTGCTCCGCCTCGACGGCCTTGCGTGGGCGTATCAGCCGCCGGCCGACCCGCCGCCGGTGACGCCCCTTCCCTCCGCTTCGACCGACACGTTCACGTTCGGCTGCCTGAACAACGCCGCGAAGATTTCGGACGCCTGCCTGGAGACGTGGGCGAAGCTCGTCTTGGCAGTGCCGAACGCGAAGCTCGTGCTGCTGGCCGGGCAGTCGAAGGCCGGGGCCGACCGGCTCGTGCAGAAGTTCACCGCCGCGGGGCTGAAGCGGGAACAACTCGAACTACTGATGCGGCTGCCGAAGCGGGAGTATTTCGAGGCGTACTCGCGGTTCGACCTGGCGCTCGACCCGTTCCCGTACAACGGCGGCGTGACGACCGGCGACGCGCTCTGGATGGGCGTCCCGGTGCTGGCCGTGGCCGGCAAGAGCTACGTCTCCCGGCAGGGCGTGAGCGTGCTGACGCACATGGGCCACCCGGAGTTCGCGGCCGAGTCGCCGGCGCAGCTGGTGGAGGTGGCGAAGACGTGGGCCGCGAACCGCGATTTGCTCGCGGACATCCGCGCCGGCCTGCGGGAGCGGGTGGCGAAATCCGTCGGCGAGCCGCGGGCCTACGTGCGGAGCCTGGAGGCGGGGTTGCGGGCGGCGTGGAAGGAGCGGATCAAGGTGTGACGCCGTTCAGCCGCGACGCGGCACGGATTGCGGAACCACTTCCACCAGCACTCCGGCCGCGAACGCCGCGAAAATGCCCCGCGCGACCCACGAGCCGAACACGACCATCGCGTTGAACACGATGAACGCCATGAACCCGAGCACCGCGACCGTCAGCCACCGCGGCCGCCGCTGGTAGCTCGTCGGCGCGAGGCACGCCCACATCGCATCGCCCACCCACAGCCCGGTGAAGAGATAGTTGACGTACACGCCTTCGCCGAACCCGCCGACCGCCTTCGTGTGCGCGAACGCCGCCGCGTGCGACCAGCCGTGGGCCGTGTGGAACGCGATCGCGACGTGCAGCAGCTGGTAGCAACACCCCGTCGCCCACAGCCATTGCGCGATCGTGGAGGGTTCCGGCTCGTGGCGGAACAGCCACACCGCCGTCGCGCCGAAGTACCAGAAGACCATCGCCAGCCACGCCGAGACGAACACCGCGCGATGGGTCGGGGCCGAACCCGGTTCGAGAGAAAAGACGTTGAAAAGTGGAACCGCCAGCCCGAGGACGGTGAAGCCGAACGCGAACTTCACCAGAATCGGCGGCGGGTGGGGCATGGCTCACGCCGCGGCCGGCTGCCACAGGAAGAGTTCGCCCTTGCCGAGACCGGACGAGTCGCCCGCGTACCGGTGGTACGTGCCGCCCGCGACCGGCAGCTCGAACCCGAGCGGCGACAGGTGCTTCGCGTACAGCCGCAGGAACGTCGGCATCATTTCCGAAGCGAACGCGAACGTCGGCAGCAACTGCACCGGCTGCAGCGAGATGATCGTGCCGCGGGCCATCCATGCGCCGGTGCGGATCTCCGCGCCGCTCATCAGCACGATCGTGCCGCCTTTCATCTGCAGGCCACAGAAGTCCCGAACGCGGCCGCGGATCGCGATGATCCCCTTCTTCATCCGCATCCCGACTTCCAGGCCGGCCGTACCTTCGATCAGGATCGTGCCGCCGGCCATGCCGGAGACGCTGCCGCGGTAGGCCGCGCCGACCTGCCCGCCGGCGTCGCCGCGGACGTGTATGAACCCGCCCTTCATCTCGCCGCCGAGCCAGTCCCCGGCCCGGCCGTGGACTTCGATGACGCCGCCCTTCATGTACGCGCCGACGTGCATGCCGACGTTGCCGAAGATTCGCACGCGGCCCTTCGTCATCGCGCGGCCGACCCACTTCACCTTCGACAGGTCGCCGCGGATTTCGATTTCTTCCGAAGGTTCACCCTCGACGGCGAACACGTCGTCGAGCCGCAGTTGCCGCTTGCCGAGGAAGACGGGCCGGGCGCGGACGTCGTCGAGCGACAGCGGCGCGAGCGCGTCCGGGGTGATGGTTTCGGCTTCCAGCGGCACGGCGAGCGGGGATTTCAGCGTGAGGGTGAGCATGACCGCGGTGGAGGAGGCGGGGGGTGAGTTCAGGTGAAGTTGTATCAGCGAGCCATGCCGGTGGCTTAGTTCTTGTTCCCTCCCCCCTTGGGGGGGAGGGAACAAAACCAAAGCAAGCGGGTCGCGCGAGTAGCTCAGTTGTGCCGCAGCGCCTCGATCGGGTCGAGCCGCGCCGCCCGCCGCGCCGGGTACAGCCCGGACAGCAGCCCCACCAGCACGGACGTGCTGAACGCCACCATCGGCGACCACGACCGCACCAGCGTCGGCACACCGAACAGTTCCGTCAGCCCGTAGGCCAGCCCCATGCCGAGCGCGATGCCGATGAGGCCGCCGCCGCACGACAGCACGAGCGTCTCGATCAGGAACTGCGTCGCGATGTCCCGCTGCTTCGCGCCGAGCGCCCGGCGGATGCCGATCTCGCGGGTCCGCTCCGTCACCGTCGCCAGCATGATGTTCATGATGCCGATGCCGCCGACGACGAGCGAAATCCCGGCGATGGCCCCGAGGATGAGCGTGAACAGCCGCTGCGTCTCCTCGGCCTTCCGCAGCAGTTCCAGCGGCACGAACGCCTGCACGTCCTTCTGCGGGTGGTACTGGTCGATCAACGCTTGCAGCACCTGGGCCGTCCGCGGCACGTTCTCCAGCGTGTCCACCGTGACGGTGATCTGGCTCATGTCCAGCCGCTCGATGTTGTACCCGTTCTTGAACGTCACCAGTTCCCGGCCGATGCGGGCGCGGTCGGTCGCGAACGGGATGAACAGCACGCGGGCGAACTCCGCGTCGCCGCCGCCGAGCGTGCCGGCCGCGAGCTTCTTGTCCTCGGTGACGCCGACGATGGTGAACGTGATCTGGTCGCCCAGGCCGTCCACGCCGACCGTCTTGCCGACCGGGTCCTCGGCCGGGAACAGCGCGTCCGCCGCCGACGCGCCGATGACGGCCACGTTGTCGAGCTTCTCCTCGTCGGCGTCCTCGATGGCCCGGCCGCGGGAGACCTTGATATTGTTCTGCTTGAAGAAGACCGGGTTGACGGACACGAGCCGGACTTCGAGCTTGAGTTCGCGGTGGCGGATCGTCTTGCGGAACTCGCGGGTCGGCGTCGCGGACGTGACGGTCGGGATCGTGTCGCGGATGCGGCCGAGGTCGGCGTAAGTCAACCCGTAGGCGAACAGGTCCGCGCCCTTCCGCTCCGAGTTGTCCTCGGCCGGCTTCATGCTCCGGAGGAGGATGGTGTTCGCGCCGAGGTCTTCGAGTTGCTTGAGGGCCTCGTACCGGGCGGCCTCGCCGACGGCGAGCATGACGATGACGGACGCGACGCCGAGGACGATGCCGAGGGCCGTGAGCATGGACCGCAGCCGGTGGGCGGCGAGCGCCCGCAGGCCGACGCGAACGACGTGGGAGAACCGGACGGCCATTGGGAAGCGTCACTCTATAGGAATGTAATTGAAGATAGCAGCGGCTCGAACCGGCAACAATGTGAAGGTCGCGAGGTAGGAAATGGAGATTGAAGTTGAGAGGTTATCCCATTGGGGGCGTGTGGCATTCGCGGCGAAGTGCGCACGACGGGTTCAACCGTTCTTTACCAGGGCGTGGCCGGAAGCATCGGACGGATTGCGACAGTCAATTGAGAAAGCCATTCAATTGGCGGAACGGTCGGTCGCATCAGGGCGGGCGTGCGATGGTCTGGCGGAAGCGGCGCTGATCGCCGGTGTGACAGCGGGAACCCCGCTCGCATATCATCTATACCCGACTCGCGAATGGGAGAAGCCGGAAACGCCGCCAGCCGATATTGATTCTGCGGAGTTGGCATCTCTTTCGGTCAAGCCCGCTGAGATGGCCGCGAATGCGGCCCTTGCGAGTCCCGAAAAATCGGTCGAACACGTCGCACAAGCATACCGGTTCACGCTAAATGCCATTGAACACGCGGACCAGTGGGGACTGATCGAGTTGATCGAGCTAGATTTTCTGGAGTGCCTTCGATCATTTCCGCGGCGGCCGTGGTGGAAGTTCTGGTAACTCCCGCCACGATGGGAACGCTCACTTCTGCGCCACCGGCGGCTTCGGGCCGGTCGTCGCCTTCTCGTCCGGCTTCACGTCCTTTGGCTCCTTCGCGGCGTCCGGTTTCGCCGCCTTCAGGTCGGCCGCCGCCCGCGTCCGCGCGTCGAGGGCAACCTCCTCGCCGGCCGACACGCCGTCGGTCACCTGCACGTACTGCTCGTTGCTGTCGCCGACGGTCACCGTCCGCCGCTCGATGCCACCGGGCTTCACCACGTAAACGACCTTCTCGTTCTCGTACTCCGTGATCCCCCCGACCGGGACGCTCACCGCGTCCGACACCGCGCCAACCAGAATCTTGACCTCGGCCGTCATCCCCGGCTTCAGCCCGGCGTCGGCCGGCATGTCCTCGATGCTCAGCTCCGTTTCGTACTGCTTCACCCCGGCCCCGCGCCAGCCATCGGCCTGGGCGATCGTCGCGATCTTCGTCACCTTGCCGTTCAGCAACCGGCCGCCGAGGGCGTCGATCTGGAACGTCGCCGACATCCCGACACGGACCTTCTTGATGACCGACTCGTGAATCTTCATCTTCACCCGCATCTTCGACAGGTCGGGGAGGCTGAAGATTTCCTGCCGGTAGTAGAGCTGCGCCCCCGGCCGGATGCGGGCCGAATCGTCCCAGTACCGGGAGTTCGAGTAGACGACGATTCCTTCGGACGGGGCGAGGATCGTGCAGTTCTTAACCTGCTGCTCCAGCCGGTCGAGTTGCTTCTTCTCGATGGTGGCCGTCACCTCCGCCGCCTTCAGTTCCGAGTCGGCCTTCTCGACCAGCGACTTCTGCGTCTCTTCCGTCCGCTTCAGTTCCCGTTCGGCCTCCTCCGCCTTCGCCTTGAATTCGGTGATCTTCTTCTTGCGGGTGAACTTCTCCAGAAGCGTCACGTCCGCCTCGGCACTCGTCACCTCGAACTTCCGCTGCTGGACGGTCAGTTCCTTCGCGCGAATCTGCGTGAGCTGCGCGTACCCGTCCTTGACGAGGTCCTTCGTGAACGCGATGTCGTCCTCGGCCTCCTTGAGTTCCTTCTTCTTGAGTTCGAGCACGCCCTTGAGCTTGTCCACCTCCCGCTTGTACTCGCCCTGCGGGTCGTCGTAGGACTCCAGGTCGATCTTCGCGAGCGTCCACGCGAGTTCGGCCTTCGCGACCTCGCTCTCCTTCTTGTTCTTGGCCTGGGCCAATTCGCTGCGGCAGGACTTCACCTTGCCCTCGGCCGCCTGCCACTTCACGTCTTGCGTGTTGAGCAGGTTCATCAGCGCGTCGGTGTCGAGCTTCGCGACCTCGTCCCCCTTCTTGACCCGCTTTCCCTCGTCGATGATCGAGACGAGCTTGCCGCCCCCCTGCAACTCACACGTCACCTGCAGGGCGTTCAGGCTTTCCAACTCGCCGCGGTCGGTGATCGTGATTTTCAACTCACCGCGACCGACCACGGCCGTGACCGGGCGGTCGGTGGACCGAGCGGCGAAGAACTTCGAGAGGCCGTACTTCCACCCGGCATACCCACCGACGGTGATCGCGCCGACGAGGACCGCGCGCTTCACCCAGAGGCGGGCGTTCCGCTTAGGGGCGGCCGGCGGACGGGACGGAAGGGCCGGGAGCGGGGTCGCGGACAGGGACGCCTGCTCGCGCAGGGCCGCCAGCGGGGGGGGCTGGGTCATCGGTCGGGTAACCTCGGTCGTCCAGTCGGAACATCTCCGAGTTTATCAGAAGTCGGACGCGTTGTTGTTCGTAATTGAAGAAACTGTCCGCCAACCCGTTGCGGGCGACCAGCAGCGACTGCTGGGCGTTCAGAATCCGCAGGGTCGCGGCCCCGTCGTCGCCGCGGCGGTCCTGGACCGGGGCGGTGAGCAGCCGCCGCTCGATGGCCAGCTGCCGGACGGCGACGAGGAGTTGCTGCCGGGCGATCTCGAAGTTGATCCGCTGCCGCTGCAGCTCGCGGAGGCCGGTCCGCACGTCGAGTTCGATGGCGTCCGAGAGCTGCATGTAGTCCCGCCGCGACCGCTGGTAGTTGATGATGCTCGCGCGGTAGACGTTCCGTTCGAGCTGCCGGTTCAGCGGGCCGTCGAACTGCACGCCGGCGGTGAACCGGCTCCCCTCCGCGCCGAACGCGACCGGGTTCTTGCCGCCCGGCTCGGTAACGAGGTTCGCGCCGAGCGTCACGTTCAAGTCGGACTTCAGTTGGTTGGCCGCGACGGACACCCGCCGCCACGCATCCGTGACTTGGCCGAGCTGGTTCTGGAGGTCGAGCCGGTTCTCCTTCGCGAACGGCAGCAGTGCCTCCTCGGTGAGCGGCTGGTCCGGCAGGCGGATGGTGTAAATCCGGGCCTGCGACTCGGCCGCGATGCCGGCGTCGGCGACGCTCGCGACCTCGCGGGCGGCGGCGATCACGTCCTTCCACCCCTGCTCGCGGGTCGCCTCCGTCACCGTCATCTGAATCCGCCGCAGTTCCGTCCGCAACGCCTTGATCCGCTCCCGCAGCTCGGCCGGCTTGTCCTTCTGCTGCTCGTAGGCGGCCTTCGCGCGGGCGAGTTGCTCCGCCTCCTCCGGCGGCACCGGGCGGGCCAGTTGCTCGTTCAACTCCTTCAGCGACTTCTCGATCCCGGCGACGGCCGTTTCCGCGCGGTCGGTGAAGTTGCCGAGCGTCGTCAGCGACTCTTGCAGCACCACGAGCGCCGGCGGGGCGTCGAGTTCGGACTTCCGCTGCCGCTCGAACTGGTCGATCTCCTCGCGGAGCTTGTCCACGGCCGGATCGACGAGAACGAACCGGTTCAGCGGCGTGTCGTCGAGTTCCATCTTGATCCGCGGCGGGATGCCGAGGAGGAGCTTGTATCGGTCGAGCGAGTTCTGCAACTCGATCTCGGTGGAGATCACGTCCCGGCGGGCGCTGAGCAGCGCCTGATACACCTGATCGACGTTCGCGACCTGCGTGCGGCCGCCCTCGAACAGCTTCAGGTAGAGGGCGTAGTTCTCCTCCTGGCTGCGGAGGTTGGCCTTCGCGTTGCGGACGCCCTGGACCTGCCGGAGGATTTGCAGGTAGCCGCCGCCGTCCACGTTCACGGACGCCCAGAACAGCTTGCGGAACCGGGCGTAGTCGCGGACGGCGTACAGCGTGTCCCGCTCCGCCTGGGTCAACGATTCGAGCCGGACGTTGCGGCCGAAGTTGCGGAGCAGCGGCTGGATGAGCGTCCCGCCGATGGAACTGGACGCCGTGTGCGTGCGGCCGGTGAACTCCCAGACGAAGCTGTTCGCGAAATCGACGAGGAGTTGCCCGCCGGCCGCGAAGTTCTTCGTGAACCCGACGTTCGCGGCGTTGACGAGCGTGTTCGTCTCCGGCGTCCGCGGGCCGCCGCCGACGTGGGTGAACGTCGTGGACCGCCGCAGGAAGAATTGCAGGTCGAAGTCGAACCGGTTGAGCGTTAGCGCCAGGGCCTGCAGGTAGACCGCCTCCAGCCGCGTCTGGTACTCGCGGCTGTTCAGGAGCGCGATGGCCGTGGCCTTCTCCGAGTCGAGCTTCAGGACGCCGGCCTCGTTGAGGCCGAGGGCTTCCTCCCAGCCGGGCGGCTCGATCTGGCTGAGGACGCCGTCCTTCTCCCACTTCCGGTAGCCGGGGAGGCCGCCGGGGTTCTGCATGAAGATCGCGGCGGCGGGGTCGTCCGGCGGCTTCGGCGGGCAGTCGGGGTTGGTCGGGTCGGCGAGCCGCGACCCGGCGGGCGGTTCGACCTGCGTGCGGCCGATGGCGTACTCCGGCTTCACGATGCGCTCGCCGATCACCGGGTACGTCTCGCGGTCGGCGTCCAGCCGGTAGTAGGTCCGGCTGCACCCCGCGGCGCAGACGCACACCAGGAATAACTGGCGCAGCTTCAAACGACTTCCCCCCAGTGGTGGGGCTGATAGCAGAGGGGGAAACTACGGGCAAGACAGGTTGACTGAGGCCCTGACTTCCGAAGTCCGGCTTCGACTTCGGAAGTCGAGGTCGCAACCACTCCCCCTGCACACGGTCGTTGCCGTTCCGACTTCCGAAGTCGAAGCCGGACTTCGGAAGTCAGGTTTATCCCCAAAAATCCGCGGAAATGTCCCTCGCCGCTAGAACTTCACGCACCCGAACAGGTTGTCCGAACTGCACATCCGACGACAGTTCCGGGTTGGCATCGAATTTCAACCCACTCGGCGCTAGGCACGCCACTTTCACCACGCTACAAAGGGATTTGCTCCGGGGCGGCACGTCCCGAGTGTTACCCGTGCCTTCACGGGGATTCGACGAGGTTTGCCTCTCATGGGGCGGACGATCCCCAGTCCTTCACGCAACGTCAAACAAATGATGGGTTTGCGGCGATCGGACCGGTTCCTCTCGGGCTTGGACGACGCGGACCGCGTCGTGCTCGTGTCCCACATCCATCCGGACCCCGACGGCCTCGGCAGCATGTTGGGGCTGGCCCACCTCGTCGAGACGAAGCTCGACATCCCCACCCTGCTCACGCAAGACGGCCCGATCAGCCGGCCGGAGAACCGGGCGATGGTCGAGGCGTTGAACCTCGACCTGACGCCGATCGACGCGGTCGAGTGGCACGGCCACGACGCCATCGTGATGGTGGACAGCCAGCCGAAGACCGGCCGGCACAGCGTCGATCACGCCGGCGACCTGTACGCCGTCATCGACCACCACGACACGCCGGGCGAGTTGCGGGACGTGTCGTTCGTGGACGTGCGGCCGAACCTCGGGGCGACCTGCACGCTGGTGACGAAGTACCTCGCCGAGCAGGACGTGGAAATCCCCGACAAGGTGGCGACCGCCCTGCTCTACGGCATCGAGACGGAGGTGACCGGGTTCCCCCGCGAGGCGTCCACGGCCGACGACGAGGCCCAGGCGTACCTGTTCCCGCTCGCGGACAAGGACTTGCTCGCGCAGATCAAGAACGCCCGGCTGCCGCACACGCACTTCGAGTGCCTGCTGCACGCCTTGCAAAGCTCGTTCATCTACGACCGGCTCATCATCAGTTGGGTGGACGACCTGCCGCAACCGGAACAGGCGGCGGAGGTCGCGGACTTCATGGTGCGGTTCGAGCACGTCGATTGGGCGCTGTGCGGCGGCGTTCACAACGGGACGCTGTTCCTTTCCCTGCGGGCGAACCTCGCCCACGCCGCGGCCGGCGACCTGCTGCGGGCGGTCGTCGGGAAGCTCGGCCGCGCCGGCGGCCACGACCGGCGGGCGGGCGGCAGCATCAAGCTGTCGAGCGACACGCCGACGGCGTTCGACGACCTCCAGGCCGTGCTGCGGAAGCGGCTCTTGAAGAAGCTGAAGATCGAGGACTGCCGCGGCCAGCGGCTCGTCCCGCTGCGCGAAATGCTGCAGAACCTGCAGTCGTGATTTGTAGGGCGGGTCAAGGCTTTGCGCCGACCCGCCGGGGACCGCAACGGCGTCGGAGGGACGCCGAACTGGCCGGGATGGTTGCGGCGGGTCGGCGCAAAGCCTTGACCCGCCCTACAAAACAAGACTTGCGCAACGACTTCGTCACAACTTGTTGGACACCTTCGACATCCGCCCGCCCCACCGAACGGTTTCGTGCGATTTTTGGCGCGAACTCAAACGATTGCAAAGCGAGCTTCGTTCTCACTTTAAGAAAATCTGACGCTTCCGACTGAACCCGTTGCGAAAAATCCGCCGATTTCTTGTAATTAGGCATTGACTGCGCATCTATAGTGGGGCAGACAAAATCGAACTCGGCCGGAGCGAATTCCATCCAGAATCGTTTCGGAACCGTATACACGAACAACCCCGAAGTCGGCCCAAAAGCCGCGTCTACGGGAAAGGAGGTGCGAGATGGCCAGGACTGACGCTCTGAAGAAGCTCCAGCAAACGCTGACCGCTCGCCGTAACGAACTTCAGCGCCGGTTGCACGGCCAACTCGCCAACCTCGGCGGCGCGGCCAACGCGGCCGGCGACGCGGCCGACTCCGCGTTCGATAACGTCGGCGACGAGTTGAACTCGCAACTGGCCGAGATGGAGGCGAAGGAATTGGGCCAGATCAACCAGGCCCTCCTCCGCATCAAGCAGGGCAAGTACGGCGTCTGCGACGGCTGTGCCGCGAAGATTCCGGTCGCCCGGCTGACGGCCCTGCCGTACAGCACGCTCTGCATCAAGTGCCAGCGGGAGTCGGAGAACGACAGCTCGTTCTTCGCCGACCGCGGCATCGTCGGGTGGGAAGGCGTCCGCGACGGCGACGGCGACCGCGAGGTGCGGCTGGCCGACCTCGAAGCCGGCTTCCGCGACTGAGTGTGAACCTGGGTAATCCCCCGGCCCGTAGGCTGCACAGCCTGCGGGCTTTTTTCGTTCCCTGCCGGTTGTGCCGAACCGCCGCCTCGAATTCTGGACCGAGCTTTGCACTCCGACTTAAGGCGCTTTTCCGCCGCCCGGTAAAGTGACGGTGGCCGCCCCGGTCGGCGTCATTACCGCCGCTCCGCCTTCCCCAACCGACACGCACGCACCATGCGGAACCCCTTCGCGACCCTCGGCATCGTCCTCCTCGGGGCCGCCCTTGGCGGCTTCGCGACGACCGTGTTCGTCAACCCGACCCGCCCGGCCGTGGCGCAACCGCCGCTGCCCGGCGTCGCGCAGCCGTTCGCGCCGGCCGGCGAGCCGTTCGATTTAGTTGTCTCGAAGGTGTCCGCGTCGGTCGTGGCCGTGGACGCGGTGAAGCCGCAGCAGCCGAGCACGACGAACAAGAACAAGCCGCTGGAAGAGTCCGGGTCCGGCGTGCTGCTCCAGTTCGAGAAGCACGCCGGCGTCTTCGCCGTGACGAACAACCACGTCGTCAGCGGGGCCAAGGCCGAGGAGATCACGGTGACGCTGGCGGACGGCCGCATCCTCCGGCCGAAGCGGGTTTGGACCGACCCGGAGTCGGACATCGCGATGCTACAGGTCGAGGCCCCGAACCTGCGGCCGGCGGCGATGGGCGACAGCGACCGCGTCCGGCCCGGCCAGTGGGTGCTGGCGTTCGGCAGCCCGTTCGGGCTAAACCAGACCGTCACGCACGGCATCATCTCGGCGAAGGATCGTGGGCAGATCAGCCTCGGGAACACGATCCGGATCAAGGAGTTCCTGCAGACGGACGCCGCGATCAACCCCGGCAGCAGCGGCGGCCCGTTGGTTTCCACCGACGGCACCGTGATCGGCATCAACACGGCCATCGCGTCGAACAGCGGCAGCAACAGCGGCGTCGCGTTCAGCATCCCGATCAACCTCGTCAAGCGGATCGGCCGCGAGTTGCTCGAAACCGGCAGCGTGAACCGCGGCTACCTCGGCGTGCAGCTCTCGCCGACGCTCGAACCGGCCGAGGCGCTCCGGTTGGGGCTGGACAA
The DNA here is from genome assembly GCF_059499385.1 of Limnoglobus sp. Taxonomy (NCBI): domain Bacteria; kingdom Pseudomonadati; phylum Planctomycetota; class Planctomycetia; order Gemmatales; family Gemmataceae; genus Limnoglobus; species Limnoglobus sp. The sequence continues at coordinate 74,403 of NZ_JCABYM010000045.1, forward strand.
GGTGCGGGGCGCACTCGTGGACAGCGTGAACCCCGGCAGCCCGGCGGCGCTCGCGGGACTGAAAGTGAAGGACGTGATACTGAAGCTGGAGGCCGTGGAACTCCGGGACGAGAACCACCTCATTAACCTCATCAGCAACCTGCCGCCGAACCACAAGGTTCGGCTGAGCGTGTGGCGGGAGAACCAGTTGCGGTCCGTCGAGGTGACGATCGGCGAGTGGACTACGTCGGCGAAAATCAAGTGACCGGTTAGCGTGCGACCCGTCGGGTCGCACGCTAAACGCTCCGCTTACTTCTTCCCGTGTTCTTCCCGCCCGCCGATCCGCATGCCGTAGAAGCTGCGGTACACGAAGAACATCGACACCACCAGGAACGCCACCGTCAGCCCCAGCGACAGGTTTTGCTTCGAGGCGTCCTTCTTCAGCTCCTCCGCCAGCTCGACGGCCAACAGCCCGAAAAGCGTCGTGAACTTGATGATCGGGTTCAGCGCCACGGAGCTGGTGTCCTTGAAGGGGTCGCCGACCGTGTCGCCCACGACCGTCGCGGCGTGCAGGTCGGTCCCCTTCGCCTTCAACTCCGTCTCCACGATCTTCTTCGCGTTGTCCCACGCCCCGCCGGCGTTCGCCATGAAGATCGCCTGGTACAGCCCGAAGATGGCGATGCTGATCAGGTAGCCGATGAAGAAGAACGAGTCGAGGAACGCGAACCCGAGCGTCGCGAAGAAGACGGTGAAGAAGATGTTGAACATCCCCGTCTGCGCGTACTGGGTGCAAATCTCGACCACCTTCTTGCTGTCCGCCGTGCTCGCCTTCTTCACCGTGTCGTCGAGGCGGATGTTCGCCTTGATGAACTCCACGGCCCGGTACGCGCCGGTCGTGACGGCCTGCATGCTCGCCCCGGTGAACCAGTAGATGATCGCCCCGCCGGTGATGAGGCCGAGCAGGAACGGCGGGTGCAGGATCGACAGCTTGTCCAAGTTGATCGCCAGCGCCGCCTTCGTGTTCGGGTCGGTCGTCAGGCTCATGATGATGCTGAAGATCATCGTCGCCGCCCCGACCACGGCCGTGCCGATGAGCACCGGCTTGGCCGTCGCCTTGAACGTGTTCCCGGCCCCGTCGTTCTTCTCCAGGTTGTCCTTCGCCGTGGCGAAGTCGGCGTCGATGTTGAAGTCCCGCTTCACCTCCTCCTTGATGTTCGGGATTTCCTCGATGGTCGAGAGTTCGTACACGCTCTGGGCGTTGTCCGTCACCGGGCCGTAGCTGTCCACGGCGATCGTCACCGGCCCCATGCCGAGGAACCCGAACGCGACGAGGCCGAACGCGAACACGGCCGGCGCGAGCATGAGGCCGCCGGGCAGCAGGATGCTGATCCCGTAGGCCACGCCCATGAGGGCGACGAGGACCACGCCCAGCCAGTACCCGCTGAAGTTCCCGGCCACGAGGCCGGACAGGATGTTGAGCGACGCCCCGCCCTGCTTCGACGAGACGACGACCTCGTTGACGTGGCCGGACTCGGTGGACGTGAACACCTTTACCAGCTCCGGGATGATCGCCCCGGCGAGCGTGCCGCAGGTGATGATCGTGGACAGCTTCCACCACACGGACGTGTCGCCGCCGACGGTCGGGATGAGCAGGTACGACACGCCGTAGGTCGCGACGACGGACACGATCGACGTGAGCCACACGAGGGCCGTCAGCGGGGCCTCGTAGTTGAAGTCCTTCTTGTCGCCGTACTTCGCCTTCGCGATCGCCTCGTTGACGAAGTACGAGACGCCGGACGCGATCACCATCATGACCCGCATCATGAAAATCCACACCAGCAGCTGGACCTGAATCTGCGTGTTGGTCACGGCCAGCAGGATGAACGTGATAAGCGCCACCCCGGTCACGCCGTAGGTCTCGAACCCGTCGGCGCTCGGGCCGACGGAGTCGCCGGCATTGTCCCCCGTGCAGTCGGCGATGACGCCGGGGTTCCGGGCGTCGTCCTCCTTGATCTTGAACACGATCTTCATCAGGTCCGCGCCGATGTCGGCGATCTTCGTGAAGATGCCGCCGGCCACCCGCAGCGCGGCCGCGCCGAGCGACTCGCCGATGGCGAACCCGATAAAGCACGGCCCGGCCAGCTCGCCGGGGATGAACATCAGGATGATGAGCATGAGCAGCAGCTCGACGGAGATGAGCAGCATGCCGATGCTAATGCCGGCCTTCAGCGGGATGGCGTAGCACGGGTACGCCTTGCCCGTGAGGGCGGCGAACGCCGTCCGGCTGTTCGCGAACGTGTTGACGCGGATGCCGAACCACGCGACGCCGTAGCTGCCGAGGATGCCGACGACGCTGAACGCCAGGATGATGGCGATCCGGTCCGGCGGGAACCCGTGCTGCTTGTTCCCGGCCGCGTCCGTAAAGTCGGCCAGCGCGCCGAAGTAGACGGCGATGATCGTGCCGATGAACAGCCAGAGGATGAACAGGAACTTCCCCTGCGTGAACAGGTACGTCTTGCACGTCTCGTAGATCAGCTCGCTGACTTCCAGCATCGACTTGTGGACGGGCAGGTTCTTCAACTGCGAGTACATCATCAGCCCGAACAGCAGCCCGACGACGGACACGGCGAGGCCGGAGTAGAGCAGGTCCTTGCCGCCGAGGCCGCCGACGAACGTGGCGGAGTTCAAGTCGGGCAGGACGAGGCTGGCTTCGGACGCGCACGCGGCGGCGGGGAAGGCGAGGAGGGCGGCCAGGGCGAGGACCGGCGCGACCCGTCGGAAGACGGCGGAAGTCATGCGGATTGCTCCGAGAGAGAAGATGACCACGGGCACGCCGGCCACTTCCTCGTGACCGGCGTGCCCGTAAGTGGATGCTAGAGTAGCCGCCCGGCGACGGGATGACGAGTGATTTCGGGCAAAAGATGAGAGTTGTACCGGCCGCGGGGCGTGGGTAGGCTAGAACCGCCCATTCAGGTGAAATCATGCAAATCGTGACGCTACTGATCGTGGGGTCGCTCCTCGCCGCCCCGGTTCCGAAGGGGGCGAAGAAGCTCGATTACTGCCCGTTGGCGGTCGGGCACAAATGGGAACGGGTCGAGGGGGACGACGTGAAAACGTCGGAGGTCGTCTCGGTGGAGGAAGTGGACAACGTCCGCACCTTCACCATCGTTATCACCGGGGTATTAAGCCCGCCGGACGTTCACAAGCGCGTCTACCGGGTCGAGAAGGACGACATCTTCTCCGTCGGGGCGAACGACCTGGAAGCGGACCGGCCCGGCCTGGTCATGAAGCGGGTCATCAAGCCGGGGGACGAGTGGAAGACCGAGCACAGTTGGCGGGGCGGCGCGCTGTGGAAGATGACGCACAAGGTCGGCGAGCCGCAAAAGATCAAGACCCCGGCCGGGGAATTCACCGCGCTGCCGGTCGAACAGGTCTACGAACTCGGGACGGAGCGGCGGTGGTACGCGGACGGGATCGGCACGATCCGGTACGAGAAGGACGGGAAAGTGATCTCGGAGCTGAAGTCGTTCACCCCCGCGAAGTGACCCGCGGTTCGCGGGCGACCCGTCGGGTCGCCCGCCAACCGGTTCAATACCGGAAGATCAAGTCCATCGTGAACCGGTAGCGGAACACGTCCTTGTTCCCGAACAGCGGTAGCTCGAACGCCGCCCCGACCTGCGCCGCCTCCGTGATCTTGAACCGCCCGCCGATCGCCCCCGTCACGAGGCTCGCGCCGCTCGACGCGCTGCCGAAGTTGAACAGGTCGTGCCCCTCGCCGCTGAACGCCCTCTGCCGGCCGTCGCGGGTGTACTGGAAGTAGTTCAACTCCGCGATCGGGTACAGCCGGTGGTTGTTCCGCACGTCGAAGTCGAGGTGCGCCGTCGCGTACAGGTACTCGCTCCGTAGCCGGTTCGTGCTGAACGCGTACCCGGCCGTCAGGATGCCGTTGAACGACCCGGCCCGGAACTCGGTCAGCGTCTTCCCGGCGCTCAGATACGGCACGATGGACAGGTTCCCGGTGTCCTGGAACACCTTCGCCGGGCCGGTCGGAATCTGGAAGATCGCCCCGGCCGCGAGGATCGTGCCGAACTGCGGGTCACGGTAGAACGTGAACTTCGGCCCGAGCCACAGCTCCGCGAACCCGAACTCGCTGTCGAGCAGCGGCTTGTTCGACGGGTTGACCGAGATCGCGCCGAGCTTGTTGATCGTCAGCGACAGCCGCTCGGTGAACGCGATGCTGCCCCGCGCCCCGAAGAAGTAGATGTTCCCGCCGCGGAAGTTCGGCTGCGGCGACGGCACGTTCTGGTAGATGAAGATCGGCCGAATCTCGGACAGCGCCCGCGGGTCTTCCGCCAGGAACGGGTTGGAGATCGGCGACGCGAACTGGTCGAACGCGTGGTCGCTGAACAGCCACGACGCGCGGTCGGCGGGGACGAGCCAGTCGCGGAGGCGGTCGCCGAACTTCCCGCTCGCCCGCCGCCGGTCGTCGTCCCGGTCGCGGTCCCGGCGGCCGAGCGGCGACCGCCGGTCGAGGAAGTCGTCCTCGTCGTCGCGGCCCCGCCGCGGTTCCGTCGGCTCGAACGGGTCGAACAGTTCGTCGCGAACCGGCGGCCGCCGGTCGGCGCGGGGGGAATCGTCCTCGTCCAGCGGCTGGGAGCCGGTCGGCTTCCCGAGGCGGACGGGCTTGGGCTTCAGCAGTTCGAGTTCCTTCGCGTCTACCGGCCGGATCGCGCCGCGGGTCGGCTCGGACGGCATGTCCTCCGCGGCGGCGCGGGCCGGGCCGAGGACGACCGGGGCTTCGAGCAGCCGCGGCAACTCCGCGGCGCGGGCCGGGGCGCAGGCGACCAGCAACAGCATCCAAGCCCCGCGCATCCGGTGCCCTCCGTGGCATCGTCTCACATCGTCTGTCATCGGCCCGCCGGAACCCCCCGCAATACCCCTTCACGGAGAAATCACGCCCGCCGCCGGGCCGCCGGGGTACACTCTCCTTGCCCGGCCCGACTACGTCCCCCAACTTCCCGGTGAAACATGCGGCGCGCCTGCCTTTGGCTCATCCCCGTCCTCGGCCTGTGTACCCTCGTCGGCCTCGCCCCGGCCTGGTGGGTGAAGGGGCACGAGAGCATCACGGAGGCGGCGGCCGCGAAGCTCCCGGACGAGATGCCGGCGTTCTTCCGCGGCGGCGGCAAGCACCTCGCCCACTTCGTCGGCGACCCCGACCGGTGGAAGAACCGCGAGTTGAAGACGCTCCGCGCGAGCATCGAGGCGGACCACTACCTGGACCTAGAAGACCTGGAAGGAAAATCGCTGCCGCCGGACAGCCGGTTCAAGGGCATGGCCCTGATGCGCGACCTGAAGAAGGAGCCGAACCGCGTCGGCCTGCTGCCCTACGCCATCGTCGAGGGGTACGAGAAACTGGCCGCCGCGTTCTACGACCACCGCAAGGAGCCGGAGAACGAGTCGATCAAGATGAAGTGCCTCGTGTACGCCGGGAACCTGGCGCACTTCACGACGGACGCATCGATGCCGTTGCACACGACGATCCACTTCGACGGCCGGGTGACGCCGGGGCAGGCGGAGAAGAAGCAGCGGGGCATCCACGCGAAGTTGGACGCGTTCCCGGAGAAGTTCAAGCTGACGCCGGAGGAGATCACCCGCGGGCTGGAGCCGAAGGCCCTCGACGACGTGTGGAAGCACGTCGAGGCGTTCCTGGCAGAGTCGTTCACGCACATCGACACGTGCTACGAGTTGGACGCGGCCGGGGCGTTCGAGACGCCGACGGACGCGAGCCGGGCGTTCGTGCTGGCCCGCTGCCGGGCCGGGGCGCAGCTTACGCTCGACGTGTGGTACGCGGCGTGGAAACGGAGCGCGACGCTGCCGCCGCACTATTGAGCAACAAAACCGATTTCACCGCGGAGGGCGCAGAGGGCGCGGAGAAAACCAAGAAGAGATTTCAAAGA
>NZ_JCABYM010000046.1:0-70082 GCF_059499385.1 Limnoglobus sp.
GGGGGGGGGGGGCGGCCGCCCCCCCCCAGTCCCCGACCTCCGGGGCAATCGCTTCTGCGGGGACGCGCTCAACCCCCCTCCCCAACCCTCCCCCCCAAGGGGGGAGGGAACAAGACTCTACCCCGGCTACCACCGAATAAGACTTGAAGCGCTAGTCGGGTGGGCATCGCCCACCGACCACCGCGACATACTCCGACCCCGGTGGGCGATGCCCACCCCACGTACGAGACTCCCCATGCGTATCAAACCCGGCCGCCCTTACCCGCTCGGAGCCACCTGGGACGGGGCCGGCGTCAACTTCGCCCTGTTCTCCGAGTGCGCCACGAAGGTCGAACTCTGCCTGTTCGACTCCGCCGACGCCACCGCCGCGACGCACACCATCCCGCTCCCGGAACGCACGGACCAGGTGTGGCACTGCTACCTGGGGGACATCCTGCCGGGCCAACTCTACGGCTACCGCGTCCACGGCCCCTACGACCCGGCGAACGGCCACCGGTTCAACCCGAACAAGGTCGTCCTGGACCCCTACGCGAAGCTCATCGGCCGGGACGTGCGGTGGGACGACAGCCTGTTCGGGTACACGATCGGCCAGGACGACCTGTCGTTCGACGCCCGCGACTCGGCCGCGTTCGCCCCGCTCGCGATGGTCGTGGACACGGCGTTCACCTGGGGCGACGACAAGCCGCTGCGGACGCCGTGGCACAAGACGATCATTTACGAGGTCCACGTCAAGGGGTTCACGAAGCGCCACCCGGACATCGCGGAGAACCTGCGGGGGACCTACGCCGGGCTGGCGACCGAGGCGGCGATCAAGCACCTGAAGGACCTGAACGTCACGGCCGTCGAACTGCTGCCCGTCCACCACTTCCTGAACGACCGCCACCTCGTCGAGAAGGGGCTGTCGAACTACTGGGGGTACAACACGCTGAGTTACTTCGCCCCGCAGGCGACCTACGACGCCCCCGGTAACAACCTGGAGGCCGTCCACGAGTTCAAGATGATGGTCCGCAGCCTGCACCGGGCCGGGATCGAGGTCATCCTGGACGTGGTCTACAACCACACGGCCGAGGGCAGCCACCTGGGGCCGACGCTGTCGTGGCGGGGGATCGACAACGCGAGCTACTACCGGCTCTCGCCCGAGGACCCGCGGTACATCATGGACTTCACCGGGTGCGGGAACACGCTGAACATGACGCACCCGAAGGTGCTGCAGCTCATCATGGACAGCTTGCGGTACTGGGTGACGGAGATGCACGTGGACGGGTTCCGGTTCGACCTCGCGTCCACCCTGGCCCGCGAGCTGTTCGAGGTGAACAAGCTCGGCGCGTTCTTCGACATCATCCACCAGGACCCGATCCTCAGCCAGGTGAAGCTGATCGCCGAGCCGTGGGACGTGGGGCCGGGCGGGTACCAGGTCGGCAACTTCCCGCCCGGCTGGACGGAGTGGAACGGCAAGTACCGGGACGACGTGCGGCGGTTCTGGAAGGGGGACGGCGGCCTCGCGAACGTGCTGGCGACGCGCCTCTGCGGCAGTCCGGACTTGTACGAGTGGAGCGGCCGCAAGCCCTACGCGAGCGTCAACTTCATCACCTGCCACGACGGGTTCAGTTTGAAGGACCTCGTCTGCTACAACCACAAGCACAACGACGCCAACGGCGAGGGCAACCGGGACGGGGCGGACAACAACGACTCGTGGAACTGCGGCCACGAGGGGCCGACGGACGATCCCGAGGTCATCGCCCTGCGGGCGCGGCAGAAGCGGAACTTCATGACGACGCTGATCCTGTCCCAGGGCGTGCCGATGCTGCTCGCCGGGGACGAGTTCGGCCACACGCAAAACGGGAACAACAACACGTACTGCCAGGACAACGAGCTGTCGTGGCTGAACTGGGAACTCGCCGAGGACCAGCAGAAGTTTCTGGCGTTCGTGAAGAAGGTGACGCAGCTGCGGCGGGAGCAGGCGGTGTTGCAGCGGCGGTCGTTCTTCAACGGCCGGTCGATCCGTGGAGCGGGGATCACGGACGTGTCGTGGTTCGCCCCGAACGGCAAGGACATGGCCGACACCGACTGGGGCGGGTTCGTGAAGTGCCTGGGGATGCGGCTGGCCGGCGACCTGATCGGCGAGGTGGACGAGGAGGGCGACCCGATCGTCGGCGACACGCTGTTGATGCTGTTGAACGCGGACCACAACCGCATCCCGTTCGTGCTGCCGCCGACGAACCCGCACCACAAGTGGGAGCGGCTCCTGGACACGTCCAACGACGACGCCCCGCCGACGGTGCTGGAGCCGCAGGCGGTGTACGAGCTGGAGAACCGGTCGGTGGCGCTGTTCCGCACGTACCTGGAGACGCCGGACGTGCCGGCCGTGACGCCCGTACAGGCCGAACTGTTGCGGAAGGCGATGAAGGCGGGTTAGTGCCCGGCCTCCCATTCCTCGACGGAACTCGGCCAGTCGCCCTTGAGCAGCCGCGAGAGGGCGCGGTCGGCCAGCACCTTGCCGCCGGTCTGGCACCGCGGACAGTAATTCGTCTCGTTCTCCGCGTACACGATCCGCCGCACCGCCGTACCGCACACGGGGCACGGTCGGCCGAACTTCCCATGGACGGCCATGTCCGGCCGGAAGGCGGTCACCTTCTTCGGGAACCCGTCCCCGACCTCCGCGCGGAACCGCTCGATCCAAAGTCGCATCGTCTCCCGCGTGGCGGCGAACAGGCGTTCGCACTCCGCGTCCGTCAGCCGCGAGGTCCACGTCAGCGGCGAGAGCTTCGCGCGGTGGAGGATTTCGTCCGAGTAGGCGTTGCCGATGCCGCTGAACAGCCGCGGGTTCGTGAGCGACCGCTTCAGCGTGTGGTTCCCGCTTCGCAACGCCGCCGTGAAGCTTGCGAGGTCCGTCTCGAAGATTTCGAGGCCGCCGGGCTGGTGTTGCTTCAGCCCGTCCTCGCCGCGGACGAAGTGCAGCGACGCCCGCCGCTTCGTCCCGGCTTCCGTGAGGATGAGCCACCCGCTCGCGAACTCGAACACGGCCAGCCCGGTGCGGCCGGGCGGCTTCTCGGCCGCGTTCTTCCACTGCAACCGGCCCGCGATCATCAGGTGCAGCACGAGGAAGAGATTGCCGTCAAGCTCGAACACGATCCGCTTGCCGAGCCGCCGTAGGCCGCGGACGGCCTTGCCTTCGGCCTCGGAAATCGACGGGTCGAACGTGCGGACGAGGAACGGGTTGAAGACGCGGACGGCCCGCAGCTCCCGGCCGACGACCCGGCGGTCGAGGCACTCGACGTACACGACGATGTCGGGCAGTTCCGGCATGGCGGAATTGTCCCGCCCGCGGGAACCGGTGTCAACGATGGCGGATACAACAACCGCACGCTTCCCACGGGGCCGCCATGTCGTCGCCGGGACAACGCTTCCGCTCGCTCGTCGAAACCGACCGGCCGTTGCAGGTCGTCGGCGCGGTCAACGCCTACGCCGCGATGCTCGCGGAGCGGGCCGGGTTCCGCGCGATCTACCTGTCCGGGGCCGGCGTCGCGAACGCCTCGTTCGGGCTGCCGGACCTCGGCGTCACGTCCCTGAACGACGTGTGTGAGGACGCCCGCCGGATCACGCAGGCGACGCCGCTGCCGCTGCTCGTGGACGCGGACACCGGCTGGGGCGGGGCGTTCTCCGTCGCCCGGACAGTGAAGGAACTCTCCCGCGCCGGCGCGGCCGGCTGTCACCTCGAAGACCAGGTGCAGGCGAAGCGGTGCGGCCACCGGCCGGGCAAGGCGCTCGTCTCCGCGGCCGAGATGTGCGACCGGATCAAGGCGGCGGTCGATGCGCGGGCGGACGACTTTGTCGTCATGGCCCGCACCGACGCCCACGCCAGCGAGGGACTGAACGCGGCCGTCGAGCGATCCCAACGGTACGTCGAAGCCGGGGCAGACATGATCTTCGCCGAGGCCCTGACGACGCTCGACGAGTACCGGGCGTTCACGGCGGCCGTCCGCGTGCCGGTGCTGGCGAACGTCACCGAGTTCGGCAAGACGCCGCTGTTCACGGTCGAGGAACTAGGAGCCGCGGGCGTCGGCCTGGTGCTCTACCCGTTGAGCGCCTTCCGCGCAATGGCGAAAGCGGCCGAGGCCGTGTACGCCGCCATCCGCACGCACGGCACGCAGGCCGGGGTCGTCGCCGCGATGCAGACGCGGGCCGAACTGTACGACGTTCTCCGCTACCACGAGTACGAGCAGAAGCTCGACGCCCTGTTCGCGAGGGAGCAGACGTGAGCGAACCCACGTTCAAGCCGAAGAAGTCCGTCGCCCTGTCCGGCGTCGTCGCCGGGAACACGGCCCTCTGCACCGTCGGCCGCAGCGGCAACGACCTCGAGTACCGCGGGTACGACATCCTCGACCTGGCCGCGAACTGCGAGTACGAAGAGGTCGCGCACCTGCTCGTCCACGAGAAGCTGCCGACCCGAACCGAGCTGGCCGCGTACAAGGCGAAGCTGCAATCGCTCCGTGACTTGCCGGAAACGGTCAAGACCGTGCTGGAGGCGCTGCCGGCCCACGCGCACCCGATGGACGTGCTCCGCACCGGCGTCTCCGCCCTCGGCTGCGCCATGCCGGAACGCGAGCCGTTCTCGCCCGCGGCGGCCCGGAACATTCTCGACAAGCTGCTCGCGTCCCTCGGCTCCATGCTCCTCTACTGGCATCACTTCACGACCGGCCGCACGCGGATCGACGTGCGAACCGACGACGACTCCATCGGCGGGCACTTCCTGCACCTGCTGCACGGCAAGCCGCCGTCGGCGTCGCACGTCAAAGCGATGCACGCCTCGCTGATCCTGTACGCGGAACACGAGTTCAACGCCTCGACGTTCACCGCCCGCGTGATCGCCGGCACGGGGTCGGACATCTACTCCGCAATCGCCGGCGGGATCGGCGCGCTCCGCGGGCCGAAGCACGGCGGGGCGAACGAGGTCGCGGCCGTCATCCAGGAACGCTACGCCGCGCCGGACGAGGCGGAGGCCGACATCGTGCGGCGGGTCGCGGCGAAGGAGATCGTCATCGGGTTCGGCCACCCGGTCTACACCGTCTCCGACCCGCGGAACGTCGTCATCAAGCGGATCGCGAAGGAACTGTCCGACGAGGCCGGCCACGCGCGGATGTACGAGGTCGCCGAGCGGATCGAATCGGTCATGTGGCGCGAGAAGAGGATGTTCCCCAACCTCGACTGGTTCAGCGCCGTGTCCTACGCCCGGCTCGGTGTGCCGGTGCTGTTCTTCACGCCGCTGTTCGTGATGGCCCGCACCGCCGGGTGGGGGGCGCACGTCCTCGAGCAACGGGCGGACAACAAGATCATCCGCCCGAGCGCGAACTACACCGGCCCCGACTCGCGGCCGTTCGTGCCGATCGACCAGCGATAAGTACTGGATACTCGCCTTTCACTAACAACTACCAACTGCCAACTATCAACTACTCCATGAGCCACGACCACACGAACGCCACGCGGCCGCCCGCCGATTCCCTCCTGCAGCAGATCGCCGACTACACGCTCGCGACGGATCGGATCACCAGCCCGGTCGCGTTCGACACGGCCCGGCTCTGCCTCGCGGACACGCTCGGGTGTGGGCTGCTCGCGCTCAACTACCCGGCGTGTACGAAGCTGCTCGGCCCGACCGTCCCCTGCGCGACGATGCCCGGCCGCGGGGCGCGGGTTCCCGGCACGAGCCACGAACTCGAGCCGGTGCAGGCGGCGTTCAACATCGGGGCGATGGTCCGCTGGCTCGACTTCAACGACACCTGGCTCGCCGCCGAGTGGGGCCACCCGTCGGACAACCTCGGCGGCATCCTCGCCGTCGCCGACTACCTCGGCCGCGGCGGGCAGGCCGTCACCGTCCGCGACGTGCTGCTCGCCATGATCCAGGCGCACGAAATCCAGGGCGTGCTGGCGCTCGAAAATGCGTTCAACCGCGTCGGCCTCGACCACGTCCTGCTCGTGCGAATCGCGTCCACGGCCGTCGTCACGCGGCTGCTCGGCGGAAATCGAGAGGACATCATCAACGCGCTTTCCAACGCATTCCTCGACGGCGGCGCGCTGCGGACGTACCGGCACGCGCCGAACACCGGGTCGCGCAAGAGCTGGGCCGCCGGCGACGCGACGAGCCGGGCCGTGCGGCACGCCCTGTTCGCGCTCAAGGGGGAGATGGGCTACCCCGGCGCGCTGACCGCCGCCGGCTGGGGGTTCCAGGACGTGCTGTTCCGCAAGCAGCCGGTCCGCGTCCCGGCCCAGGGGTTCGGTACGTACGTGATGGAGCACGTCCTGTTCAAGATCTCCTTCCCCGCCGAGTTCCACGCGCAGACGGCGGTGGAGGCGGCGATCACGCTGCACCCGCAGGTCGCCGACCGGCTCGATCAAATTTCGCGCGTCCTGATCGAGACGCAGGAGGGCGGGAAGCGGATCATTGACAAGACTGGCCCGCTGGCGAACTTCGCGGACCGCGACCACTGCTTGCAGTACATGACGGCCGTGGGGCTGTTGAAGGGGGCGCTCACGGCCCAGGATTACGAGGACGCGGCCGCCGCCGACCCGCGGATCGACCGGCTGCGCGAGAAGATGGAAGTGGTCGAGAACAAGGACTTCACCCGCGACTACCTCGACCCGGCGAAGCGGTCGATCGGCAACGCGGTGCGCGTCGAGTTCCGCGACGGCACGGCGACGGACCGCGTGTCGGTCGAGTACCCGCTCGGCCACGCCCGCCGGCGGCAGGAGGGCATCCCCGTGCTGCTGGCGAAGTTCGAGGCGAACCTGCGGGGGCGGATCGCGCCACGCCCGGCGGACGCGATCCTGGAACTGTTTGCCGATCAGCGGCGGCTTGAGGCGACGCCGGTGACGCGGCTGATGGAGTTGTTCGTGGTATAACCCGTGCGACCCGTTGGGTCGCACGCTAACCGGGTCACTTCTTTTTCTTCGCGGCAGGCTTCTTCTTCGGCGCGGCCTTCTTCACGGCTGCCTTCGCCTTCGTCGCCACCTTCTTCACCGCGGCCTTCGCCTTGGCGACCGGCTTCTTCGCCTTCGCGGCGACCTTCTTCACGGCCGCCTTCGCCTTCGCGATCGGCTTCTTGACCGCCGGCTTCTTGGCGACCTTCTTCACCGCCGCCTTGACCTCGTCGGCGTTCGCCGCGACCGCCCCGCCGACCACGGCCCCGACCGCCGCCCCGATCGGGCCGAGCAGCGACCCGGCCGCGGCCCCGGCCGCCGCCCCGCCGACCACGCCCAGCCCGGACGCGGTGTCGGCCGCCGGCGCGGCCGGTGTTTCGTTTTCCGCCATGTCACGTACCTCTTGGAAGACCGAAGTGAAATGCCGTCGATGAATCTTTCATCGGCCAAGTTCGGCATTTACTCAAGCCATACCACGCGGCGCGGCGAGTTCAAAACCTAGTGGCCGGGCAAACCGACTTTCCCGTCCGCTTCAGATGTCACAGACGGAACCGGCTCCGGCGGGGCGGCGTCCTCCGGCAGCACGCCGGTCGCGGCGTCGTCGAACTCCCCCTCCCATCGGGCCATCACGACCGTCGCCAGGCAGTTGCCGACCAGGTTCACCGTCGTCCGGGCCATGTCCATCAGCTCGTCCACGCCGAGGATGACGGCCACCGCCTCCAACGGCAGCCCGAACGACAACAGCGTCCCGGACAGGATCACCAGCGACGCCCGCGGCACGGCGGCCACGCCCTTGCTCGTCAGCATGAGCGTCAGCATCATCACGAGCTGCTGCTCCCACGTCAGGGAAACCCCGGCCGCCTGGGCCGCGAAGATCGACGCCACCGCCAGGTAGAGCGTCGTGCCGTCCAGGTTGAACGAGTACCCGGTCGGCATGACGAACGCCACGATCCGCTTCGGCACGCCGATGGCCTGCATCGCGAGCATCGCCTTCGGCAGCGCCGCCTCGGACGACGTCGTCGAGAACGCGATCAGGGCCGGCTCCTTCACCGCCTTCCCGAACTTCCGCAGCGGCACGCGGGCGATCAGCGCCACCGGCAGCAGCACGAACAGCATGAACACGACCAGCGCCCCGTAGAGCGTCAGGATGAGCGCGAGCAGGTTGAGCAGGATCTGCAGCCCGCTGTGCCCGACGGTGACGGCGATGGCCGCCCCAATCCCGACCGGGGCGTACTTCATGACGATCCCGGTGAACTTGAACATCACGTCCGCCAGGGCGTTCAGCCCGACGAGCATCGCCTCGCGGGACCGGCCCCGCACCTGCGTCAGCGCGACGGCGAACAGGATCGACCAGAAGACGATCTGCAGCACCTCGTTCTGGGCCGCCGCCTCGAACACGCTGCTGGGGACGATGTGCTCCAAGACGTTCGCGAGCGTCGTCTGCTTCCCGGCGAACTCCTTCCCCTTGTCGGCCGGCAGGTTGAGGCTGACGCCGACGCCGGGCTTCGTGAGGTTGACGGCGGCCAGGCCAATGAACAGCGCGAGGGTGGTGACGATCTCGAAGTAGATGAGCGACTTGAGGGCGAGCCGGCCGATCCGCTTCATGTCGTCCCCGTGCCCGGCGATGCCGACGACGAGCGTGGCGAAGATGAGGGGCGCGATGAGGGATTTAATCATCCGCAGGAATATGGTGGAGAGGGGTTTGAGCAGCTGGGAGGATTCCGGGAAGAGCCAGCCGACCAGCGTGCCGAGGACCATCGAGATGAGAATCCACTGCGTCAGCGAGAGGTTCCAGAGGCGGGACAGCATCGGCGGCACCAGGGGTTGTGGGGAACCGCGTCGCGACGGTCGCGGGTCCACAGTGTTGTATCCGGGGCCGTCGGCACGGTCCCGTCGGTTCGGCCGCCGCGGCGTATAACACCCGCCACCCTCCCGGAGCCTCCCGCATGTTCCCCCGCCTCCTCGCCGCGGCCGTTCTCGCGCTCGCCGCCGGCCCCGTCTTCGCGAAACCCAACGTCGTCCTGATTCTTGCCGACGACCTCGGCGGCGCGGACCTCGGCTGCTACGGCAGCACGTTCCACAAGACGCCGCACCTGGACGCATTCGCCAAACAGGGCGTCCGGTTCACCCACGGGTACGCCGCGTGCCCGGTCTGCTCGCCGACGCGGGCGGCGCTGCTCACCGGCAAGTACCCGGCCCGCCTCGGCATCACCGACTGGCTCCCCGGCCGGCCCGACCGCCCGGACCAAAAGTTGAAGCGGCCGCCGCTCGTCAACCAGCTGCCGCTGGAAGAGGTCACCCTCGCGGAACGGCTAAAGACCGCCGGGTACGCGACCGCGCTCGTCGGCAAGTGGCACCTCGGCGGGGCCGGGTTTGAGCCGACAAGGCATGGGTTCGACGTGAACGTCGGCGGCGACGACATCGGCACGACGCTCAGCTACTTCGCCCCGTTCAAGCGAACCACGAACGGCAAAGACCGGTTCATGCCCGGCCTGGAGACGGCCCCCGACGGTGAGTACCTGACCGACCGCCTCACCGCCGAGGCCGAGAAGTTCATCCGCGCGAACAAGGATAAGCCGTTCTTCCTGTACCTGCCGCACTACGCCGTCCACACGCCGATGCGGGCGAAGCCGGAGGTCGTCAAGAAGTACGCGAACAACCCGACCCTCGGCAAGCAGTCGCACCCGACCTACGCGGCGATGCTGGAATCGCTCGACGAGGGCGTCGGCCGCGTCCTGAAGGTGCTGGACGACGAGAAGCTGGCGGACAACACGCTCGTCGTCTTCACGAGCGACAACGGCGGGCTGGCGACCATCGAGGGCACGGGCACGCCGCCGACGTACAACGGCCCGCTCCGCGAGGGGAAGGGCTTCCTCTACGAAGGCGGCGTCCGCGTCCCGCTGATCGTCCGCGGCCCCGGCGTCAAGGGCGGCCGCACGGACGCCACGCCGGTCAGCAGCCAGGACTTCGTGCCGACGATCTGTGAGTTGTGCGGCGTACCGGTCCCGGAGAGGCTCGACGGCGTGAGCGTGACGAAGACGCTCGCAGGCAGCGGCCCGCCGGACCGCGATGACCTCTACTGGCACTACCCGCACTACGCGAACCAGGGCGGCAAGCCCGGCGGCGCGGTCCGCGACGGGAACTTCAAGCTGATCGAGTTCTACGAGGACGGCCGCCGCGAACTCTTCGACCTGACCGTCGGCGAAGGCAAGAACCTCATCGAGGAGAAGCCGGACGTGGCAAAGCGGCTGGCCGAGAAGCTGGCCGCGTGGCGGCAGGCGGTCGGCGCGAAGATGCCGACGCCGAACCCGGCCTTCGTGCCGAACCCGCAGGCCGCGGACGGCACGGTCACGCTCCCGGCCCGCACGGCCGAGGTCCACGGCACGCAGTTGCGGTACGAGCCGCTGCCGCACAAGAACACGCTCGGCTATTGGGGCCGCGTCGAGGACTGGGCGTCGTGGGAGTTCACCGTCACCAAGCCCGGCACGTTCGCCGTCGAGGTGCTGCAAGGGTGTGGCACCGGGCAGGGCGGGAGCGAGGTCTCGGTGGTCGTCGGCGATCAGAAGCTGGCGTTCACGGTCGAGGACACCGGCGGGTTCCAGGCGTTCAAGCCGCGGGTGATCGGGACCGTGACGATCGACAAGGCCGGCAAGCACGCGCTGGAGATTCGCCCCACGAAGAAGGCGAAGGCGGCCGTCATGGACGTGCGGCAGGTGGTATTGAAGCCCGCGAAGTGAGCGTGCCTGTCCGTCACGAGGAGGCGGGCGACTGCTTGGCGGGTCGGGCCGGCGCTTTCTTCTTCGCCCGCGGCTTGGCCGCCGGCTTCGGCTCGGCGGGCGACGGCTGTTCGGCCGCGGGTAAGTCGGAGTCGAGTGCCCGACCCGGCACGAACTTCCGCCACGGCCACCCGCCGGCGGCAACCGAGGGGAAAGTCGCTTCGTCTTCCTGGAGCTTCCGGAATTCGTCCTTTGTCATGGCTTACCTCCTCGGGGCCGTGTCAGGAGCATTTTAGCGGCCGACGGCTCGAACTCGAAGTAGGCGAGGTCGCTGTAATCCGGGTCCGCGTCGTCGATCAACGTCATCCCCAGTCGGGCGTAGAAGCCCTGGGCCTGCGGCAGGGCGGACAGGCCGAGCCGCCCGTCCCAACCCATCTCGACGCTGATGGCAACGGCTTCCTGGATCAGTAATGCCCCAACGCCTTGAAATCGGGGCGTGTCCGTCAACGTCCGGCTGTTCCACGGGGCGACTTCAACGAAGTCCACGTAGAGGATCGGACCGGGGGCGAGGCGGCCGGCCTTGGGCTTGGTCCGCGCCGCCATCAGCCCTTCCACGGACTGGTCGCACCGGACGGCAACGAACCGCCACCGCTCGACCAGATCGAGTTCCGTCTTCCCCGTCCAGTCCCAGTGCGCGTGTTCGGGGTGGCGGCCGGCGGCCCGCCGGGCCTGGGCGAGCCGCTGACGGTGGGGCTTCCAGGACTTCTCGACCGAATCGACCTCGGCGGCCGGCAGGTCGCGGACGACCAGGGCCTGCACCCACGTTCGGGTGGCCGAGTCTTTCACTTCGGAGGTGCGGGTCGTTGGGCGAAGGGTTGACACGGCGACGACTCCGACCGAGGCGGGTTCAAACCACCCGACAGTTCGACACACGCAGGGTTAGGCAAAAAAGAGGCCGGGAGTCCTTGCCCGGCAAGCGACTCTCGGCCCTCCGTCCGACCGCGCGGCCATCCTCACCCCATCAGCACTTCCCGCTCCGCGGCGACGGCCGTTTCCGTCAGGTGCGCCGCCGTCACGCCGATGCGTTCAAAGCACTCCGCCACGATGCTGTTCGGCGTGCTGAACATCGTGATGAGCAGGTCCATCTGCGTCATCGTCGTGCGGCCGTAGTCGCGGGCGCGGCCGCTCGCGTCGCGGAGCAGCCGAAGCACGTTGTCCGAGAAGAACTCGCGGTTGAGCAGCAGCGGCGGGACCGGCTCCGCCTCCTGGTAGAACAGGTCGCGGAACTGGTCGAGCAGCTTGTTCGTGTCCGCCCCGAGCCGGGACGACCACGCGGCCACGCCCGGGTCGGGGCAGGCCAGCAGGCCCATGAACAGGTGCGGCGTCCGGACGCTGTCCCAGTTCGTGGACCGGGTGAAGCTCAGCGCCTCCCGGAGCGCCTGGGCGGTGGCGTCGTCCACGACATCGGGACGGAGTCGGCCGCTGATGAGGAAGATGTCCTCGTCGGGGTGTTCAGGCATGGCTAACCCAGGCGATAAAATTGCGGGAACACGCGAACTTCCGCGTGCTAGGGATTATGCCGAGACTGCGGGCGGCCCGCAAGGTAGTATTCCGACCGCGACTCGAAATTTCAGACCGGCTGTCGGGATCGTCTGCATTCCCTGGGAACGTCGGCCGTCGCGCGTCAACGGGGCTTAACGGCCGGGTGGCGATGTGTGGATTCTACCTGAGGGCGGCCCGACGGCCGAGGGGGGAAACGCGAATCGCGGGACGGCCGGCGGGACCGAGGACTTGACGTTGGCGGCCGACCGGCTAATAAAGGCTACTCGGGCGCTTAGCTCAGTTGGCTAGAGTACTACATTGACATTGTAGGGGTCACTGGTTCAAGTCCAGTAGCGCCCACTCGAACGGAAACCCCGCAAGTGTAACCACTTGCGGGGTTTTTTGTTTCCGCCGCGAGGCCGCCGGTCCGCTACTTCTGCAGGATCGGCAGGTAGTTGTTCGGCAGCTGCAGGATGATGCACGCCATCGCGGTGGCGTACACGGACCCGTGGCTCTGGTCGTGCCAGTTCCCCTGGTTGCCGGCCTGCCGCAACCGCGTCAGCAGCTCGTCGCGGATCGCCGGGAACCACTCGGCCCAGTACGTCCCGCCGGCCGTCCACATCGCGAGCGCGGCGTAGTAGTGGGCGTAATAGAAGTACCGCTCGGTGAAGAAGTCGCGGTTGCCCCGCTGGTTCGGCACGAACTTCATCAGGTACTTCAGCCCGCGGGCGATCGTGTCGCCGTCGTAGACGCCGGCGGAGAAGAGGCCGACGACGGCCGCCGCCGACCGGGCGAAGGCGCTGCCGAGCTGCTCCTGGCCGCGGATGTAGCAGAACCCGCCGTCCTGGAGTTGGCACGCCTTGATGTACGTGACGGCCGCGTCCGCCGTGGACTTCGGCACGAACAGGCCGGCGTTCCGGGCGGCGCGAAGGGCCATGAGCTGCGCGACCGTGACGGACACGTCGGCCTCGCTCGGCCGCGGGTCGTACCGCCAGCCGCCGAGCTTGTTCTGCGAGTCGATGATGAGCCGGATCGCTTTTTCGAAGGCGTCGCGGAGCCGCTTGAGGCGGGCCGGGTCGGGCAACATGCCGTAGACTTCGGCCAGGAACAGGGCGGCGAACCCGTGCTGGTACATGCCGCCGCCGTGCCCGAACCCGGTCTCGCCGGAATTCAGGTAGCCGACAGGAGTGTTCGCTAGCCCGCGGTTGACGAGGTAGTCCATCGCCCGGCCGACGGCCCGGCCGTACTGCCCGCGGCCGGGGTGGTGGCCTCCGGACATGAGGGCGAGGGCCGCGAGGCCGGTGATGGCCGCGTTCGGCCCGGCCCCGTCGCCGAACGACCCGTCGTTGGCCTGGAACCGGTGGAGGTACGCCAGCCCGCGGTCGATGGCGGCCTGGGCGTCGCTGGTGACGAGGTCGTCCGCGACGCCGGCGTTGTCCTGGGCGTGGCCGACGAGCGCGGCCGCCCCGCCGGTCGCGCCGAGGGCGGCGGTCCGCAGCAGTTGGCGGCGGGTGAGGCGGGGGGCGGTCACGGCAATCCTCCCGGCGAGACGAAGGAGCGGACGGCCGTGCTCGTCGAACGGTTTTGGCTTTGTTCCCTCCCCCCCAAGGGGGGAGGGAACAAGAGAAGAACGCCTTCGAGGTCACGGGGGGGCAGGTCATGCCCGGCCGCGGCGACGCGATTCGCTGGGTCACTTCTTCCCCTTCTTTTCCTTCTCGGCGAGCGTCGAGAAGTAATCGGGTAGCAGGTCCTTGTACCGGGAGTTGTACTGCTCCTTGAAGAACTGCATCATCCGCTGCCGCGGGACTTCCGGCAGGTGGCCCCAGAAGTCCTTCGCGATCGTCTCCGCCAGCGGCAGCGTCGGCGTCGCCTTCCCGCCCGTGCCCGCGGCGTCGCCGCCCTTGTCGCCCGTCGGCTGAGCGTTCATCGGCTGGCCCTTGTCGTCCGGCTTCGCCCCCGCCGGCATCGGCTGCTCGCCCTTGTTCCCCATCGGCATCGGTTGCTTGTCCCCCGTGCCGCCCATCGGCATCGGCTGGCCCTCCTGCTTCCGGCCGCTGCCGGACCGCCGCGACCCGCCCATCGGCTTCTGCTGCCCGCTCCCGCCGCCCATCGGCGGCGGGTTACCGCCCTTGTTGCCCATGCCGCCCCCGCCGCTCGGCGGCGGCGGTTGCTGCGACGAGTCGTTGCTCATCGGCGGCGGCGGTTGGTTCTGGAGCAGGTCGATGAGCTTGTCCAAATCCTGCTTCAATTTTTGCTGGTCGCGGCGGGTGGCGTCGCCGGTGTCCTGCTCGCCGAGCTTCTCGGTGACGCCCTTCGCGTTCTTGCCGATGCGGTCGGCCAGCTTCGCCACGTCGTCCGGCTCGTCGCCGTCCGGCTTCTCGTCCGGCGCGGCCGGGACCACGATCACCGGCGGGATCGGCGGCACGACGGCGGAAGCGGTGTCGGCTGAAACCGCCAGTGCGAGCAGGGCGAATGCCGCGGCGCGCACATAGTAGTAGGCACACTCCGTGTGCCGTCCGCGGGGGCGAGTCTTCGAGACCCCGCGAGAGCCTCCTCCCGCGGACAGGTTCCGCGGAATCTCGAAGACTCGATTCCGCGAGACGGCACACGGAGTGTGCCTACTACTATGGTCGTTCACGGCGGTCCGCCTCCGAGTTGTTCCTGAAGCAGCGGCAGAATCTCGTCGAGCAATCCGGCGATGTCCTTCTGGGCCTGCTCGATCTCTTGCAGCTCGTCCTTGTCGTCGTCGGTCAGCTTCTCGCGGTCCGGGTGGTCTTTCGCGAACGCGGCCGTCCGCTCGTTAGTTTCGGCCTGCCAGTCGCGGAGGGCCTTCAGCTGCGCCAGCGGCGGGATGCCCCGCGGCCCCATCGGCCCGCCGCCGGCCATTGGCATCGGCTGGCCGGCCCCGCCGCCCATCGGCATCGGCTGCGCGCCGCCTTTCTTCTTTTCGTCTTCCTTCAGCGAGTTGACGATCTGCTCCAGCCGCCGCAGCGCCGCCCGCATCGGCCGTCGGGTCGTCTCGTCGGCCGCCGTCTCGGACTCGGCGTCGAACGCGGCCGGGTCCGCGAGGACCACGTCCGCCTTCCGCTCGGCGACCCGCTCGGCCGCCTTGTCCATCTGGTCGGCCGCCTGCCGGAGCATCGTGTCGAAGACCTTTGCCTCCTTCGTCTTGTCGTCCGCGAACTTGCGGACCTCCTTCGCCAGCGCCTTCTCGCGGTCGCCGAGTGATGACAGACTCGCCTGCAACGGCCGTTCCCACTTCTTGGCCTGCACCGCCGCCTTCGTCAGCCGCTCGGACTCCGCGACGGCCGCCGTCTGCTTTTCGAGGAACGTCTTGAACTGTTGAAGGAATTCCTCGCGCTGCTCGCGGTCGAGTTGGTCTTTCTGTTCGGGATGCGGCTTCTCCAACTCCTGCTTCGCCTCTTCGAGCCGTTCCAGCGCCTCGTCCGGCTTCGCCTTCGGGTCCTGCCCCTCGGCGAGCTGATCGCGGGCTTGCTCCATCTCCTTCGCGGCGCGGCGGAGCTGTTCCGCCGCGTCGGTCGCGCCCTCGCGGTCGAGCTTGCGGGAAAGCTGTTCCGTCTCCTTGCGGAGCTGTTCCTGCTCGGCCGCGAGCTTTTGCATGGCGTCAGCCTTCACGTCCCCGTCCGGCATCTCGTTGGCCTGGTTCGCCTTCTTCGCGAGTTCGTCCTGCCGGTCGGCGAGTTGATCGACGCGGTTCGCGGCGTCCTTCCGCTTCTTCGCCAGCTCGTCCACGTCGTCCTTCCGCTCGCTCAGCTCGTCGGTCATCTTTTGAAGCCGGTCCGTCGCGGACTTCGCGTTCGCCGCGGCCTCGCCGGACCGGTTGTTCTTCTGCGCCTCGGCCGCCTTTCTCAGATCGTCCGCAATGGCCTGCCGGCCGGCGTCCTTCGCCGCCTTCTCCAGCGTGTCGGCCTCGGCCGTCGCCTTTGCGGCCGCGTCCTTGAGTGCCGCCGCCTCCGCCGCGAGCGCGTTCGCCTTCGCGTCGGCCGCCTTCTGCTCCGCGGACCCGTCGGGCTTCGCCTTCGCGTCGGCCGCGGCTTGTTGTGCTTCGGCCGCCTTCGCGTCCGCCGCCTTCTGCGCGGCCGCGGCCTCGGACCGCTTCTCCTCGGCCACGCGGTCGGCCTTCGAGATCAGCTTCCCGGCCTGCTCCGCCGCCTTCTCCAGGCTGCTGCCGAGCTTCTCGAGCGCGGCCCGGTCCTGCGGGGGAAGCTGATCCGGCGTCAGCCCGGTGGGAAGCCGGTCGGCCGTCTGCTTCGCCTCGGCGGCCGTCTTCGCGACCTGGTCCTTCAACTGCCGGGCGTCCCCGCGGACCTCGGCCGCGGCCGCCCACTGCTCCAACTCCTCGGCCGCGGCCGTCAGCTTCTCGACGACCGCCTGTTGGTTCTTCTCCGCCTTCGCGAGCGCCTCGGGCGCGGCCTTCGGGTCGCCCAGCCTCGCGGCGGAAAGTTGCTGTTCGATCTCCGGGAGGTGCTTGTCTTCGAGGTCGGCCAGGTTCCGCGCGACGGCCTCGGCCCGCTGCGTAGCCGGGGACTTCTGGAGGTTGTTCGCCTTCGCCGTGTCGCGGAGCTTCTCGGCCTTCGCCCGCAGGCCGTCCCGCGGGTCGGCGAGTTGGTTCCGCGCCTGCCGCTGCGCTTGTTCCGCCTGCGTCAGCTTGTCCTGGCCTTGCGGCGTCAGCTTGCCGTCGGGCGTCGTCGCCTTCTTCGCCTGCTGCGTCTTGTCGGCCGCCTCCTTCTGCGTGGCCGTGGCGCGACTCAGCTCCGGCCGCATCGCCGCGAGTTCCTTTTGAAGGAACGCCGTCAGCGATTCTTCCGACATCACGCGAATTTCGACCTCGCCGCTGCGGCCGGGCGGCTTCGCGAGCGTGTAGTCGTCCCAGTCGGTCGCGGCGGCGCGGAGGGTGATCGTGTCGCCGTCGGCCGGCGGCTTGCCGTCCGGCCGGCGGAACGCGGCGAGCGGGAACGGCCGCCCGGCTTCGAGGTCCGGCGGCTGCGGCCGCGCGCCCGGCACGACGAGGCCGACGCCCGCCGCGTCCGCGAGTGGGACTTCGACGAACGGCCCGTCGTTCACGCGGTATTCGAGGGACAGCTTCTTCACCGCGTAGGTCCGGTCGTCGGCCCGCGCCCGCACGGTGACGGTCGCCGTCGGCACGAGGAGCAGCGTGTCGAGGCTCGGTGTCGGCCGGATAAGCGCGACGACGGGGGCCGGGTCCGGGAACGTGCGGACGTCCAGCTTCTGCACGCCGGTGAGGCCCGCCTCGTCGGTGAACCGCAGCGAATAGAGGCCGGACAGCGGCGGGTCGAAATCGGCCGAGAGGAACCGGCCGTCCGGGCCGTTCACTGACACCGGGATGTCAGTGGCGAAGTGTTCGCTCACCATCGGCGCGACCGGCGCGAGCAGCGGGTTCGTCCCGGCGAGGCAGGCGAGGTCGTTCGCGACCCGGACGGCGGCGAGGTCGCCCTCGTAGCGGAGGACGGCCCGCACGATCCGCCGGTCGGCCGCGGCCTTCAACGTGACGCGCGTGCCGCTGACCGTCTCGATCCCGCCGGAGCCGTCCGGCAGCTCCGTCGGTCGCTGGTTCGTGTACGGCTGGTACGTCAGCTTGACCTGCGGCGACGGCCGGCCGTCGAGGAGCGTCAGCCGCGGCGGGGCGGCGACCGTCACCGCGTGCCAGCCGGTGTCGGCGTCGTTCGCGGTGACGCGGAACTCGAAGTCGCGGGTCACCCGGTCCGGCAGCAGCGTGTGGGTGACCACGGCCCCCGCCTCGTTCTCGCGGACGAGCGGGAGGCGTTCCTCGTTCGGCTGCCCGCCGACGAGCTTCACGGACAGCACGGCGTCGGCCGGGGGGACGCCGCGGACGACGAACCGCACCGGGTACGGGTCGCCCTTCGCGAGTAGCACCGGCGGGCCGGTGAGTTCGATCCGCGTCTTCGGCGGCCACGGGTGGTCGCCGAACGGGTCGAACAGCCGCACGGCCGCGACGCCGGCCCGGCCCACGTCCGGGAGAATCAAGATGCCGAGCAGCAGGATTGTGCCGAGGGCGGCGGCGAGCGAGCGCCAGACGCGGCCGGTCGGGACGACGCCGGCGAGGTCATGACGGTTGGTCATCCGCTCGGCCCGGCGGACGGCGGCCCGGCGGAACTTCGCGGCCGTGCGGCCGTCGTCGCTCCCCTCGAACGAGGCGGCGCTGGCGAGCACGTCGTTGAACTCGGGGAACTTCGCCTCGATGAACTGCGCGACGGCGACCGGCTCGACGGATTCTTGCGACGGCCGCCGCACGTTGCGGACGTACATCGTTCCGGCGAGACCGAGGATCGCGAGCAGGCCCACGGCGCGGACGCCACTGGCGAGGTGCAGCCATGCGTCGAGCGTGCCCATCACCGCGAGCGCGACGCCGACGGCGGCGACGAGGGTGAGCATCCCGGCGGCGACCAGGGCGAATCTGCGGGTCCGGCCGATGCCGCGGAGCCGCTGCGTCAGCGGGACGACTTCATCCGGCGGCCGGAGGACGAACGACATGGGTGGCTCCGCTGGGAAGGGCAAGCTCAGGGACTGATCGCGGATTTCAGATCATCGATGATTTCCGCGACTCCTTCGTGATCGAAGATGGCCAACACGCCATTCGGACCCACGATTACACCCTTGCCGTGCCGGGCCAGCAGTGCGTCCGGATGATCAACCTCAAACCGGTCGCCGTTGACCAACACCACTGTGAACGGGTGAAACGGTTGCCGCCTCTTGAGGGCGGCCAAACTCGTGTTGAACAGATCGGCTTTCATCATCACTCCCGGTTGGAACGGAGGTCTCCGGTCATCATAACCGCCGCACCTATTTCCGCAAAAACCGATCTTGCACACACCTACACCTTTGCCCGCAGAATCCACGGGTCGAACGCCCCAGTTGTCTTGTCCGGCTCGGCGAGCGGCAAGATGTACGCCGCGTCGTCGAGGACCGTCAGCCGGAACAGGAAGACTTCCTTCGCTGCCGTCTCGGTTAGGGCCACGATGAGGGCCGTCCGCGGGTCGGCCGACAACTGGTTGTCGAAGATGTTGTTCGTCAAGACCGTGCGGACCGGGAAGTTGCCTTCCTGCAGCTCGTGCGCCTTGAGGTAGCGCGGGTCGATGTACTCCCGCAACTCGTCGGCGGTGTCGGCGGTGAACCGCGTCCGCAACGCCGCGATGAACATCTTCGTGGCCGCCGGCCCGGACTTCTCCAACCGGCGGCGGTCCGCGGCAGTCAGTGGGGCCTCGTTCTCGCCCGCGTGGAGACTCCGGGGCAGCGACGAAACGGCCGCGAGCGACCCGGCGGCCAACAGGAACGTGCGACGCGACATGGGATCATTCCTCGGCGGACCGGCCGCGGCTACAGCAGCCGCTCGCGCTTCCGCAGGACCCACTCGCATCCTAGCAACGCCAGCAGTAACGCGAACGTAACGCCGTGGTTCCACACCGGCAGCGGCGGGCACGGCTGGTTCAGCGGCAGCCGGGCCACCTCCGGCAGGTCGTCCGGCAGCCTCTCGGCGTCCGCCAGCGTGTAGAACTTGCCCCGCGACTCGGCCGCCGCCCGCGTCAGGTCGGCCTTGTTCATCTCCAACCGGTCCCGCTCGCCCGGCGGCGGGAGCACGCGGGCCTCGGCCTTCGGCTTCAGCCCGGTCGGGGCCGGGTCGGTCAGCGCGAACCGGTACTCGCCGACCGGCGTTCGCGTCAGCGTCGCCTCGTAGCTCGCCCGGCTGCCGCGGACCTTGCCGAGCGTCAGCGTGGAAGTTTCGGTGTCCCCGGCGATCACCCGGCCGGACCCGTCGCGCAAGGGGCCGCGCTCGACGCCGACCTTCACGCTGTCGCCGGGCGGCGGGGCGTCGTCCGGGAACTGGACGGTCAGCTTGATCGGCTCGTCGCGGCGGTAGCCGGTCTGCTTGTCCGTCTTCAGCTCGACCCGGCGAACGCGGGTGCGGGCCATCACCGTCACCGCCTGCCGCCAGAACCGGTTGAACTGCTCCTCGTCTTTGCGCC
Organism: Limnoglobus sp.; assembly: GCF_059499385.1. Taxonomy (NCBI): domain Bacteria; kingdom Pseudomonadati; phylum Planctomycetota; class Planctomycetia; order Gemmatales; family Gemmataceae; genus Limnoglobus; species Limnoglobus sp. The sequence goes on from NZ_JCABYM010000046.1 coordinate 20,195, forward strand.
ACCGCCACCGCCAGGTTTCGTCGAACCCCAGGAACAGCACGCGGCCCGCCCCGACGAACTGCTGTAGCACTACCGGGTGCTTCTCGTTCGGGTCGTCCTCCGCCGGGCGGTCCGGGTGCGTCGCCAGCACCTCGGCGGTCGCCTTTTTCACGTACCCGGTGGCCGTCCAGAACAGCGGCTTCAACCGCCGCCACACGGCGGCGCTGTCCGTCTCGTTCGCGGCGAACCGGAAGATCGGGTGCGACGCGCCGACCGGCGTGAGCCGCGGCTGGTAGCCGGCCGTCAGCGGCGCGTCCTCCGGCGTCGGCCGCTCCTGCTTCGTCGGCGTCACCGGCAGCACGTCGCCGAGCGGCGTGTCCGCCAGCTTGCCCGGCGCGGCGTGTTCCCCGGCGACGACGACCAGCCCGCCGCCCTTGACCTTCACGAACTCGGCGAGGTCTTGCAGCCGCTGGGCCGGGCGGTCGAGCCGGGCCGGGTCCACGTCGCCGAGGATGACCACGTCGTACTCGAACAGCTCGTTGCGGGTCGGGAACCCGCGGAGGGCGCTGCGGTCGGTCGTGGCGTGGTCGGCGGACGCGTCGAGCAGCAGCGTGTGCAACTCGACCGCCTTCTCGCGGCGGCCCGGTTCCGTCTCCCGCTCGAGCAGTACCTTCACGAACCGGAACTCGTACCGCGGGTAGCCCTCGACGAACAGCACCCGTAGCCGCCGGTTCTCGGTGACGACGATTTGCCGCTCGATCTTGTTGTTCGCCGTCTCGAGCTCGCCGGGCTGCGCGGGAACCTCGATCACGAACGTCCGCTCGCCGAGTTCCGTCGGGACGTGCTTGAGGCGGAACGGGACCGGCTTCCCGGCCGCGTCCGGCGCGACCGTCGCCTCGTCCCGCTTCTCGAACTTGTCGCCGACCTTCTCGGAGAGCGTGACCCGGACCGACTTCGGCACGCCCGGCCCCTTCGCCGTGAGGCGGCCCTCGAAGACGAGTTCGTCGTTCTTCGCGACCACGTCGTCGGACCGCAGGTCGCCGACGCTCAGGTCGAGGGCCTCCTTCGCGTCGCCGAGGCCGACGAGGTACAGCGGCACGTCCGCCCGCGCCGCCTCGCGGCCGGCCTTCGGCAGGTCGTCGCCGGCGGTCGTGACGCCGTCGGTCAGCACGATGATCGCGGCCAGCGACCCGCCGCGGAACGCCTTCAAGACGGCCTGCACGCCGTCGCCGAGGCGGCTCGCGTCGCCGTCGGCGACCAGTTGCGCCACCGCGTCGCGGGTCGGCTTCGTCTCGTCCGCGTCGTGGATCGTGCCGACCAGCCGCGCGGCCTCGGCCAGCGAGTAAACGTGGACCTTCAGTTTGCGCTCCTCGACGAGCCGCGTCAGCCAGTCGCCGTCGGGCCGGGTGAGCAGCCACTTCGCGAGCTGCACCCGCTGCGGGTCGGCGAGGCCGGGCAGCTTGGAAAGCGCGTCGATCTTCGCCCGCACCGCCGGGTCTTGCGAGTCATCGACCGTCGCCATGCTCGCGGACGTGTCCACGACGATGGCGATGTCCGGCCACCCCTCGCGGTCGAACGCGAGCCGCAGCTGCGGCAGCACGAGGAAGATGACGAGCCAGTACGCCGCGAGCCGCAGCAGCGCGGGCAGGATCACGCGGCCCGTGCCGCCGGTGGCGCGGCGCTCGTAGCCGTAGAAGACCGCGACGACGCCGAGCGCGAACGCCGCGAGGCCCCATTGAATCTGTTGATCGAGCCGCGCGTTCGCGATGAACGCGGCGCTCTGTTCCAGCCGCCACCGCGTTCCCTCGCCCGGCCCGGCACTCGGCACGCCGGCGGTGCGCTCGACCGCCTGCCGCCACGAATCGGGGAGGAAGCCGAGGAGTTCGCCGGTCCACCACGAATGCACGAGCGTGAACAGCACGGCCGCCGCGACGCCGAGCAGCACGCCGCCGATCAGCTTGAACGCCCACCCCGCGGCGGACGGCTGCGGCGTGTTGTCGCCGCGAATCCCGGCCGCGACGCGGGCCGGGCCGAGCCGCCACGCCAGCCACAACTCGAACGCCAGCGCGACGATGCCGACCATCACGAACCACCGGGCGAGCATCGGGCCGTGCGGCCGGGCGGCGGTGATGACGGTCGTGCCGTCGTCGTCGTGGATCGCGATGTCGGCCGGGTCCGGAACGACCTGGATCGTCGGGTGAATGTTCTTGAGCAGCGTCGGGTTCAGCCGCCGGAGGTCGGACTCACTCCCGCCGCCGGGGGCGGAGTCGGGCACGTTCACGGCGACGAACTTCGCCCGCCCGCCCGCCTCGAACCGGTACAGCCCGGCCGCGTGGGTGTCCGCGAACCGCGCGACGCCGCCCTCCTCCGTCGCGGTCACCGTCGAAGTTTCGGTCGCCCCGGCCGGGTTCGTCAGCTTCGCCGCCAGGCCGACGGTCGCGGGCGGCAGGTACTCCTCCACCGACTCGCCGACGCGGACCGTCTGCCGCTCCGGGTTCGTGGCCGCGAACCGGAGCAGCTCGCCGGCGAACACCGGGTACGTCGGCAGGATCGGCCAGTCGTTCCAGTCGCGGTTGAACGTGCTGGTGTAAACGACGACCCGCCCGCGGTGACGGGTCCACTCGACGACCGCGGGGTCCGGCTTGCGGTCGTCTGGCTTCTCCTGGTTGGCCGGGGCGAACGAGAGGATGCGCCTTCCGCGGCCCGCCGGCAAATCAAGGCGGACGTACTTGTGGAACGGCACGGCCGTCAGCCCGGCCCGCGCGTTCGCCTCCTGGAACTCGGCGGCGAGCGGCGGCGCGCGGAACGCCGCGTCGTCGCCGACGAGCCGGAAGCCGGGGTCGTCGGCGCTCTGCGTCGTCACCACGTCGCCGAGCTTGCCGGGGAGCAGGCCCTTGCCGTCGGCGAACAGGACGCGGTTGTAGTGGTCGGCGTTCGCCGCCGCGCGTGCCCCGAGGCCGAACACCACGCCGCCGCCGCGCTTCAGCACCGCGTCCAGCCGCGCGACCTGCGACGGGGTGAACGTCGGCACGTCGCACAGGAACACGCAATCGACGTTCGACAGGTCGGACAGCGTCGCGTCGGTGAACTCGTCCAGGCCGATGACCCTCGGCCGACCGGGGTGGCCCGGCCGCGGCTTCCCGCCGGGGGCGATGGCGTCGGCCAGCGATTCGGTCGCGCGTTGCAGCGGCACGCTCGACGGCTTGCCGTTCACCAGCACACACGGCAGCCCGTCGCGCACTTCAAAACTGAGGGTGCGCGAATCGTCGGCGGACAGGTCATCGGGTTCGACGATCTTGACTTGAACCGCGTGCGTGCCGGCGGCGCGGAACCGGGCCGTCTCCGGCAGCGTGAACCGCACCGGCACGGCGTCGTTCGGCTGCACGGCGTCGAGCGTCTGCTGCTCGACCGCGACGAGCGCCGCCTCGCCGCCGTTCTCCGCGGGTCGGCCGAGGAGCAGTTCCACCCGCACCTTCTGCCGGGCGGTCTTGCCGAAGTGCTGGACGACGGCCGTGACCGCCGGCGGGTCGCCGACCAGCGGCAGCGGGTCGGACATAGACAGCGACGTGACGGCGGTGTTGTCGAGGTCGTCCTTCGCGCAGTCGATGACGGCCAAGTCGCTGCGGCCGACGAGCTTCATCCACGCCTCGGACGGCGGCGCGTCGGCCTTCGGCAACAGGCCGCCCCACGCAACGGCCTGCAGGTCGGTGAACAGCATGACCTGCCGCCGCAGGTACGACCGCGGCGACCGGGCGAGCGTGTCGTTGATCGCAGCCAGCCCGGCGGCGAAGTCGGCCGTGCCGTGCGTGGCCTTCAGCGCCCGCAACTCCGCGACGACCTTCTCCACGTCGTTCGACGGCCCCGGCACGACGGGGACCGTCTGCGTCCCCAGTGCGATGAGCGTAAACCCGTCGCCGGGGTTCCGCGCCCGGATCGCGGCTTCCGCTTTTTCGATTGCGACCTCGAACCGGCCGCGCTGGTCGGCGCGGGCGGACATGCTGAGCGACAGGTCGATGGCGACGACGAGGTGCGTCCGCGGGGCGTTGGCGATCGTCTCCGGCGCGCCGGGCGTGACGGCCTGCCACAGCGGCTCGGCCCACGGCGTCGCGGCGGCCATGCCGACGAGCGGCAGCAACACGGCGAGGACGCGAAGGGCGAGGAGCAGCCACCGGTCGATGCGGCGGTGGGACTTCTTCTTGGACGCGTTGAGGAACCGCATGGCGGCCCACTCGACGACGCGGAACCGCTGGCGGAACAGCAGGTGGATGACGATCGGGACGGCGATCGCGGCGACGACCGCTCCGCCGGCCACGGCGGGGATCGACAGCGACGCGAAGACAGCAGTGGTGTGCGGCACGGTGAGTGGAATTGTACCGAATGGATAGTAGTAGGCACACTCCGTGTGCCGTCTCCTGTCGGTAGCAGCGACTCGGGCGAACTCGCCGACACGCCGAGGAGACGGCACACGGAGTGTGCCTACTACTATGGCGCTTGCACCCGTCCAGCCTCGCGGCCATGCTGGGGTTATGAGACACATCCACCAAACTCACCGACCGGGCATCTCGCGGGCCGAGGTCGTCATCGTCTTGGCCATCCTCGCGCTGCTCGGCGGGCTGATCGTCACCGGCATCGGTCGCCTGCGCGAAGCAGCGGCCGCCGCGCAGTGCAAGAACAATCTGAAGCAGCTGGCCCTCGGGGTGCATAACTACGACGGCACGATGAACCGCCTGCCGCCGCTCGTCGATCAGGGGGAAAAGTCGCCCACCGGCCGCGGGCTACCGTCGGTGTTCGCGACACTGCGTCCGTATCTCGAGAAGTCGTACTGGCGCTACTGGCCCGGCAGTCCGCCAGAGAATTACCATGCCCACTCCTCGACAGACTTCGAGTTCAAGATCGACGGCACATCCAGAGTGCAGACCGGCGGCGACGCGAACCAAACCTACTCGATTTTCCGCTGCCCTTCCGACACCACCGCCGACAGGCTTCGCGACGTGCCGGTGACACTGCCGGACGGCAGCCGCGGGCACTACGCCACCGGTAGCTACGCGGCCAACGGCCTGCTGCCGTGGAACGTCGGGAAGTTGCCGGTCGGCATCCCCGGCCCGATTCTGTTCGCCGAGCGGCCGCAGGTCTGCCGGACCGCGGCCGGCGAGACGGTCCACAACCTCTGGGGCGTCGGGTTCTACGACCCGCAGATGCCGGCGTTCGCCGCCCTCGCACCGGCCGGCCTCGGCTCGACCGGGCAGGTCGCCCCGATGCTGCCGTTGCCGTCGGAGAGGGAAGCGGTTCGCGTGCAAGTCGGGACGCGGGACGCGCTGCCGACGGAGCCGGACTTCGCGACGCCGTTGCAGCGCATCGTCGCCGGCCGGCCGTGCGACCCGCGGCTGCCCGGCTCGCCGCACCGCGGCGGGATGAACGCGGCGATGGCCGACGGCAGCGTCCGCACGTTTGCGTGGGACACGCCCGCGTGGGTGTGGTGGGCCGCGTGCGTGCCGGCCGATGAGAGACGGTGATACGGTCCGACAAAAGAGGTGGCTTCACCGTAGGTCGGCCGAGCCGAGGCCGACCACCTTCACGCCTCGGGGACGTTCCTCCCATCGGAGGAAGCCGACCCTGGGAGGCTCCCCGGTCGGCCTCGGCTCGGCCGACCTACCAAAAACCGCTGTCACGCCGCCTCGTCGCCGTCCGTCGGGGCGTCGGCCCGGTCGTACTCCTCCAGCTTCTTATGCAGCGTGTTCCGGTTGATCCCCAGCCGGTCGGCGGCCGTGATCTTCACGTTCCCGCAGATCCGCATCATCTGGTTGATCAGTTCCCGCTCCAGTCCGCCGACGAGGAAGTCGTAGAGCTTCGTCCCCTGTGGCAGCGGGGCGTGGACGCCGGCCTTCACGAGCGTGCGGATCAGCGACGCCACGTCCGTCCCGGCCGACCCCTTCGCGCTCCGCAGCACCACCCGCGGCCGGTCCAGCTTCAGGTGCTCCGCCTTCAGGTTGCCGTTGTCCGACAGCACGATCAGCCGCTCGATCGTGTTCTCCAACTCGCGGACGTTCCCCGGCCAGTCATGCCCCTTCAACGCCGCCAGAACCTCGTTCGTCAGGTCCGGGGCGGCGATCTTGTTCGCCTCCGCGTACCGCTTGAGGAAGAACTTCGCCAGCGGCTCGATGTCCTCGCGGCGGTCCCGCATTGCCGGCAGCGCGATCGGCACGACGTTCAGCCGGTAGTACAGGTCCTCGCGGAAATGTCCCTGCTCGACCAATTCTTCGAGGGAAGCGTTCGTCGCGGCGATGACCCGCACGTCCACGCGGATCGTCTTGCTCTCGCCGACCCGCTCGAACTCCCGCTCTTGCAGCACCCGCAGCAGCTTCACTTGCAGCTTCGGCGACATGCTGTTGATTTCGTCCAGGAAGATCGTGCCCATGTGGGCGGCCTCGAACCGGCCGGCCTTGTTCTCGATGGCCCCGGTGAACGCCCCCTTGACGTGGCCGAACAGTTCGCTCTCGAGGAGGTTCTCGTGAAGTGCCCCGCAGTTGACGCGGATGTACGGCCCGTCCGCCCGCTTCGAGAGCTTGTGGACGGCCTTGGCGATGACTTCCTTGCCGGTCCCGGTTTCACCGATGAGGAGTACGGTAGCGGCGCGCGGGGCCGCAAGCCGGACGAGACGATAAACGTCCTGCATCGCCGCTGCGTTCCCGATGATGTCCGGGAACGGCGGCACGGATGACTCATTATTCGGCATCGATCATCCACTTCCGGGAGAGGAAGTATTCGGGATGCCTCACAAGGGTCGGAGAGATAGCATACTATAGCGAAGACTGCCAGAGAAAGCTACAGTATCCGCGAAGAAATTGGGCAACCACTTGACTTCCGAAGTCCGGCTTCGACTTCGGAAGTCAATCCCCGCGGGGGCGTTCCTTACATCCCGTCGGCACTGGTCTCACTCGACTTCCGAAGTCGAAGCCGGACTTCGGAAGTCAGTTTCGCGCGAAATGAACTCGCCGATGGGTCGTCATCGTGGTAATGGGACCGGACGCACTCGCACTCCTGGTCGATCGGCACGCGGCGAGCCTCACGCTCTACGCCCGGCAGTGGTGCGGCACGCCGGAGGACGTGGTGCAGACGGCGTTCCTGAAGCTGGTCCGCCAGCGGACGGCCCCGGAGAACGTCGTCGCGTGGCTGTTCCGGGTCGTGCGGAACGCCGCGATCGACGCGGGGCGCGCGGCCCGGCGGCGGCACAAGTACGAGTCGAGCGCGGCGGCGGAGGCCCCGCTCTGGTTCGTCCCGACGGAGGACCCGACCGGGCTGGACGCCCGGACCGCGGCGGCGGCGATGGGCCACCTGCCGGACGAGATTCGCGAGATCATGGTCGCCCACCTGTGGGGCGGCCTGACGTTCGAACAAATCGCCGAGATGGTCGGCGGCAGCGCGAGTACGTGCTACCGCCGGTTCGCCCTCGGCCTGGACTTGCTTCGCGAGAAGCTGGGTGTGAAAAAATGCTCGCCGAAAACGGACCCGACCCGATGACTCCCGACTCGCCGCTCTGCACCGGCGACCCGCTGGCAAAGGCGCTGAGCGTGTTGGAGCCGATGCCGACGCCGCTGAACCGCGACCAGCTGATGTTCGCGGCCGGGGCCGCCGGGCGGGACCGGGACGTGTCGTTCTGGAAGCGGGTCGTCTACGGCCAAGCGACGGCCGCGTGTCTCGTCGTCGGCGTCGGAATCGCGATGTACGGGTTTCAAGGCGACGCCACGCGGGGCGGTCGATCCTCCGACGCGAACTTCGCCGAGAAGCAGTACCACGCCCCCGCCCCGAAGCCGATGAAGCAACCGGAACCGAAGGCGGCCCCGGTCGTACCGCCGCAACCGGAGGAGTCGGACGACGCGGCCCGGCTGGCGAAGTACCTGCAACTGCGGGCGAACGTGCTGTCGCTCGGCGTGAACGCGCTGCCGAACCCGAACGCGCCGGGGGCGAACGTGGACGTGGGCAAGTTGGAGGACTCGTTGCAACTGCCCCGCGGCACGTTCGCGATCCACGGCCTGCCGTCGAAGCCCAAGCCGAAGCCGGAACCGAGCGACGACCAGTAACCGGATCGCCGCGACCCGCATTCATATAGCCGCCGGCTTGCCGGCGGGGTTTTGAGCTCGCGAAACCCCGCCGGCAAGCCGGCGGCTATATATTTGAGGCTCTTATCATGTACCGCACCCTCGCGTTCACGTTCCTCGTTTTCCCCGTCGCCGCGAACTCGCACGCCCAACCGCCGGTGAAGGACGCCCCGCCAGGGGCCGTCGGCCGCGAGCCGGACCCCGCGCTCTGGACCACGAAACTCAGCATCACGCCGACGGCCGCGCCGAAGCCGCTGCTGAAGTACGAACTCCTGCCGTCCGCCCGCGACCGGTCCCTCGGGAACGCGGCCGTCGGCTACCAACGCGCGATCATCCTCCGCCCCGAGTGGCCGCGGGACCCGAAGAAGTCGCAGGAACAGAACGACCAACTCGACCAGTGGGCCGCGCTGCCGGTCGAGCAGCTTCCCACCGCGAAGATGGAGGCGTTCCTCACCGCGTACCGCGACCTGCTCGCGGAGGTCGATGAGGCGGCCCGCCGCAAGACGTGCGACTGGCAGACGGAGAAGCTGAAGGCCGAAGAGATTTCCCGCATCCTGCCCTCAGTGCAGGGCCACCGCGAGTTGCAGCGCGTCCTGTCGTTGAAGGCCCGGATGGAACTCGGCGAGAAGAAGTTCCCGGAGGCGCTCCGCACGCTCCAGACCGGGTTCCAGATGAGCAAGCACGTCGGCGAGGGATCGACGCTCATCGAGTTCCTCGTCGGCCAGGCGATGGCGTCCGTCATGATCGGCCGCGTGGACGACTGGGTCGGCCGGGCGGATTCGCCGAACCTGTACTGGTCGTTCACGACGCTTCCGAAGCCGCTCTTGAACCCGCGGAACGCCCTCGACGGCGAGGCCCGGTTCCAGGACGCATTCCTGCCCGGCTTGAAGGAACTCGAGCGCGGGCCGGTGTCCGAGGAGTTCGCCGCGAACACGCTGACCGGCTGGTGCAAGGCCCTCAGCGGCAGCGATCCGACCGGCCTCGAAGACCTGGCGTCGAACTTCGGCGTCGCCGCGATGGCGGCCGTGCAGGGGCCGGCGGCGAAGAAGGACCTCCTCGCCCGTGGGCTGGCGAAGAAGGACGTGGACGCGATGCCCGCGGCGCAGGCCGTGCTGCTGCGGTCGGTCTACCGCCACCGCGAGTTGTGGGACGAGCAGGTGAAGTGCTTCAGCCTGCCGGTCCACAAGGGCCTCGCCGAGATGGAGCGGATCGAGCAGCAGGTGAAGAAGGCGCGGGCCGGGGCGAAGGACGACGCGCTGTTCGCGGTGATGGCACTCTTGTACCCGGCCGTGCAGAAGGTCCACTTCGCGCACGCCCGGTTCGAGCGGCGGGTGGCGCTGGTCCGGGCGCTGGAGGCGGTGCGGTTGCAGGTCGCGGCGGACGCTGGCGCGGTCCCGAAGGCGCTCGCGGACGTGACGGCCGTTCCCGTGCCGGACGACCCGTTCACGGGAAAGCCGTTCGAGTACACGACGACGGACGGCGGGTTCAAGTTAGTCGCGCCGCCGCTGCCGAACTACGGCCGCAACATGGGCGAGCACATTTACGACGTGACGGTGCGGAAATAGTAGTAGGCACACTCCGTGTGCCGTCTCCTACCGGTCGCAGCGACCCCTTGTGAGTCTCAGCGGCCGACAGCAGACGGCACACGGAGTGTGCCTACTACTTTGTCACAGCCGCACGACTTCCGCCGGTGGCACACTCGTGAAACTCGTATCCGCAACGAACAGGCTCCCCGCGTGCGGCGCGTCGGCCCGCAGGTTCGCCGGCATCCCTTCCGTACACGTCGTCAGAATCAGCTTCACGCCGTCCGGCCGCTTCGCCAGCAGCGGGCACGTCACCCGCGGCGACCCCGGCGTCTCCCATCGCTCCAACAACTCGCCCGTGCCGAGCCGGTAGCGCTCGGCCACGCCCGCGCCGCCGCGGTCCGGCGTGTAGAACGTGACGATCGCCGTCCCGTCGCCGGCGTCGCACATGCCGTCCGGGAACGCCGGGTGCGACCGCAGATCGACGGCGACTCCTTCCTCCATCAGTGTCCGCCGCTTCACGTCGAGCCGGTACTTCGTCACGACCTTCCGCGGCGTGTCGATGTCGAACAGCACGTCGCCGGCGAACACCTTCCCGTTGGAGCACGTCTGCCCGTCGGCCAGCACCGCGAGCCGGTGGTCGTCGAGCGTGAACAGGTACAGGTGCGCGACCGGCTCCGCGAAGTTCACGTCCTTCGTGCCGAACACGACGGCCCGGCCGCCGGGCACGATCTCGCCGTCGTTGATGATCGTCCGTGGGCTCGCGTCCGCCAGCTTCGCGAACGGCGTCCACAGGCCGGTCGCCAGGTTCAGCGTGCCGACGGCCTTCTCCATGCCGACCAGCACCGTGTCCGGCGCGTCCGTCGGAAACACGAACCCCGGTCGGGCCGGCGTCGTCCACCGCCGCCGCTCGTGGGTGTCGAAGAAGTACGCATGAACCGCCCCGCGGGTCGCGGTTGCGGCCGTCTGTATGTTCACCCACACGAGCGCCTCGCGGCCGAACAGCGGCATGACCCGCGGCCCCTCGGGCAGGAACTTGTCCTCCTCGACCTCGCCCGCCACGAGCAATCGCGCGGTGTGGGTGTGCATCGCTCTCCCCCGGCGGAAACTCTTCGTACTGTGTACTCGGTACACCGTACACAGTACGGAGAGGGGTCGCGAATGCTGACGGGCAAAACCGCGCTCGTGACGGGCAGCAGCCAGGGGATCGGCCTCGCCGTCGGCAAGGCGTTCGCCGCGAACGGGGCGCGGGTCGTGTTCACGTCCGAGCGGGCCCAACCGGCCGAGGTGCAACTGACACCGGGGTGTCACTACCTGCAAGCCGATCTGACGCGGGACGGCGAGGCGGAGCGGCTCGTCGCGGAGGCGTGGGACAAGCTCGGCGGCATCGACGTGCTCGTGAACAACGTCGGCACGTTCCGCGAACCTGCCTTCCTCGCCCTGACGAAACGCGACTTCGACTTCATCTTCAACTTGAACGTGTGGGCCGCCGTCGCCGTGACGCGGGAGGTCGTGCGGCGGGCCATCGGGCAAAAACGCGGCGGACGAATCCTGTTCTCGACCTCGCTCAACGGGTCGCGGTCGGAGCCGGCACACACGCTGTACGACGCGAGCAAGGGCGCGATCAACGCCCTCACGCGGCAGTTGGCCGTGGAACTCGCGCCGCTCGGGTTCACGACCGCCGCCGTCGCCCCCGGCCTCGTCGAGACGGCGCTGACCGACTTCGGCCTCCGGTCCGACCCCGCCGCCCGGCAGGCCATCCTCGACCAGATTCCGATCCGCAAGATCGCGACGGTCGAAGACCTGGCCGGGTGGTACGTCTTCCTCGCGTCGGACGCCGCGAGTTATGCCACGGGGATGATCGTCAACGTGGACGGCGGGCTGGACGCGCAGCAGATGCCGAGCCGGCCAATCGCGGCGGCCGAGCGCGGCATATAACACTACCCATGACCCCGACCGACGAATTCCCGAAGCTGCTCGACCTCGCGATGGCCGAGGTCCAACAGAACACCCGCGAGCTGGTCGATAGGAACTCGCTCGCGGCGTTCCGGCAGTGGGCGTTCGACGAGCGGACCGGCCGGCTGTCGTTCCAGAACCCCGGCGTCGATGAATTTGTCGTCCCGGCGCAGCTGCTAGGGTTCTGGAACCCGGCCGACTCCCGGTGGCAGTGGGCGTGGTCCGATTCAACCCTGCCGCCGCACGCCGTCCGGGCGTCCGCCGCCGCTCGCGACTGGGGCGCGGCCCACGCCGTCACCCTCCTCACCGCCTCGACCAGTTCGGCCGAGGAACCGCTCGCCTGGAAGCTCGCGGCGTTCGCCGCGCGGCTGACGGGCTGGCCGGCCGTTTACCGCGGGTCGTCCGGCGCGCGGTTCCAGTACCTCGCGTTCGCGGGACCACCCCCATGACCGACTACGGCGTCACCCTCGCCGACATCCGCGCCGCCGCGGACCGAATTCGGCCGTTCGTCCACCGCACCCCGGTGATGACGTGCGCGACCCTCGACCGGCTCGCCGGCCGGCCGGTCGTGTTCAAGTGCGAGCACCTCCAGAAGACCGGCGCGTTCAAGTACCGCGGGGCGACGAACGCCGTGCTGAAACTCGGGGCGGCCGCGGAGAAGGGCGTCGTCACGCACTCCAGCGGAAACCACGGACAGGCCCTGGCGCTCGCGGCGAAGGTCCGCGGCGTGCCGGCGCACATCGTCATGCCGGCGTCCGCGTCCGAGGTGAAGAAACAGGCCGTCCTCGGGTACGGCGGCATCATCCACGCCAGCGGCCCGTCGCTGGCCGACCGTGAGGCGAAGACGGCCGAGATTGCCGCTCAAACCGGTGGTTCCCTCGTCCCGCCGTTCGACCACCCGGACGTGATCGCGGGGCAAGGGACCGCGTGCCTGGAACTGCTCGACGACGTGCCGGACCTCGACGCCGTGATCGCCCCCATCGGCGGCGGCGGCCTCCTCTCGGGCTGGTGCATCACAGCGAAGGGGATCAACCCCGCCATCCGCGTCTTCGGTGCTGAACCCGTCCAGGCCGACGCCGCGGCGAAGTCGAAGGCGGCCGGCGAGATGGTCCGCATCCCGACGCCGACGAGCATCGCCGACGGCCTGCTCGCCAACCACCTCGGCAAGTTCACCTGGCCGATCATCCGCGACGGCGTGGAAACAGTGTTCACCGTCTCCGAGGACCAGATCCGCGCGGCGATGCGGCTGGTGTGGGAGCGGATGAAGCAGTGCATCGAGCCGAGCGCCGCCGTCGGCGTGGCCGTGATCCTCTCCGACGAGTTCAAGGCCGTCGCGAACGTCCACAAGGTCGGCGTCATCCTCTGCGGCGGGAACGTGAACCTCGACAAGCTGTATTGGTGAAAACCGATTTCACCGCGGAGGGCGCAGAGAACGCAGGAGAAAAACAGAAGAGAGTCCAAAAACGGCTCTTTGAAATCTCTTCTTGGTTTTCTCCGCGCCCTCTGCGCCCTCCGCGGTGAAAAATCTGGAGTCCGCCATGCCGAACCGTCGCGAGTTGTTGTCCGCCGTCGCCGGCGTGGGGTTCGGTACGGGCGTGTTCCACCGGGCGGTCGTCGCGGCCGCCGAGGAGAAGCCGGCCGGCGTCACCGCGGACATGGTGAAGGCCGCCGAGTGGGTCGCCGGGGTGACGCTCACCGACGAGCAGCGGCAACTCGTGGCCGCGACCATGACCCGCACGGTGGCCGGGCTGAAGCGGGCCGCCGAGACGGCGCTCGGCAATGACACGCTGCCGGCGATTCAGTTCAACCCGTCGCCCGGCCTGCCGTCGCACGTCGGGCCGCTCGGCACGGTCATCGTACCGAAACAACAAGTGGAGCGGCCGGCCGACGCGGACGACCTCGCGTTCGCGCCGCTGACAACGCTCTGTCAGTTGCTCCGCACGAAACAGGTTTCCTCCGTCGAACTCACGAAGCTCTACCTCGACCGACTGAAGAAGTACGACCCGCTGTTGAAGTGCGTCGTCTCGTTCACCGACGACCTCGCGCTGAAGCAAGCGGCGGCGGCGGACAAGGAGATCGCGGCCGGGAAGTACCGCGGCCCGCTGCACGGCGTCCCGTGGGGGGCGAAGGACCTGATCGCCTACCCCGGCTACAAGACGACGTGGGGGGCCGGGCACTTCAAGGACCAGACGCTCGACGTGAAGGCGACTGTCGCCAAGAAGCTGGAGGACGCCGGGGCGGTGATGGTGGCGAAGACGACGCTGGGGTCACTCGCCCTCGGCGACCAGTGGTTCGGCGGCATGACCCGCAACCCGTGGAACCCGAAGCAAGGCTCCAGCGGCTCGTCCGCCGGGTCCGCGGCGACGGTCGCGGCCGGCCTCGTCGGGTTCGCCATCGGTTCGGAAACGCTCGGCAGCATCGTCTCGCCGAGTACGCGGTGCGGCGTCACGGGGCTTCGCCCGACGTTCGGCCGGATCAGCCGGCACGGGTGCATGGCCCTCACCTGGACGATGGACAAGCTCGGCCCGATGGCCCGCAGTGTGGAAGATTGCGCCCTCGTCTTCGGCGCGATCCACGGCGCGGACGCGAGTGACCCGACGGCCGTGGACCGCCCGTTCGACTGGCCGGGGAAGAAGGGTTTGAAGGACCTCCGCGTCGGCGTGTTCGAGAAGACGCCGGACGCGACGAGGAAGGTGCTGACCGACCTCGGCGTGACGCTCGTGCCGATGAAGCTGCCGGACGAGGCGTGGACCGGCACGATCAGCAGCGTCATCCTCGACTGCGAGTGCGCCGCCGCGTTCGACGACATCACCCGCGCCGGCGTGAAGGACGGCATCGGCAACTTCTGGGCGAACACGTTCCGCAGCTACCGGTTCGTGTCTGCGGTGGACTACATTCGGGCGAACCGCCTCCGCACGAAGCTGATGCAGGCGATGGCGAAGGCGATGGACGCGGTGGACGTGTACGTCGGCGGGAACGACCTCGTGCTGACGAACCTCACCGGGCATCCCACGATCTGCCTGCCGAACGGGTTCACGAAGCTGGGCGACGCGAAGGTTCCCACGGCGATCACGTTCACCGGCCGGCTGTACGGCGAGTCCGACCTGCTGACCGTGGCGAAGGCGTACCAGGACGCGACCGGCTTCCACAAGGAGCGGCCGGCGATGAAGCTGGAAGGGTAAGGTTTCGTAGGGCGGGTCAAGGCTTTGCGCCGACCCGCCGTCGGTTGCAGCCACCCCCCGGCGGGTCGGCGCAAAGCCTTAACCCGCCCTACAAGAGGCACATTTCCCTTGCACGTTCGCCCGGCGTCGGCCATGCTGATAGAACATAACCAACCTACCTGCTCGGCTTCTCGCCGACGACTTGCGACCGATCCCCTCGACCCATGCGTGACGGAGCCTCTGGCGTGGTGAGAACCGCACTCGCGATCGCGTTCGTCCTCGCGGCCACGTCCGCGACCGCCGCCCCGCCGGACGCGGCCGCCCACTTCGAGAAGGTCATCCGCCCGTTGCTCCTCAAGCAGTGCGTCTCTTGCCACGGCGAACAGAAGCAGAAGGGCCAACTCCGACTCGACTCCCTCGCGGCGATGCTCGAAGGCGGCGAGAGCGGGCCGGCCGTCGTTCCGGGGAAGCCGGAGCAGAGCCTGATGATCGCCGCCCTCAAGCACGGCGAGCAGTTGAAGATGCCGCCGAAGGAGAAGCTGCCGGACGCGGACATCGCCGCGCTGACGGCGTGGGTGAAGGCCGGGGCCGTCTGGCCGGACGCGAAGCCGACGACGCCGAAGGAGGCGAAGCCAACCGCGGCCCGCGCGTTCACCGCCGAGGAGAAGGCGTTCTGGGCGTTCCAGCCCCGCCGTCCGGCGACGACCGCGACCATCGACGACTTCATTCAGAAATCGCGCGACGCGGCGAAGCTGAAGGCCGCGCCGGAGGCGGACAAGCTCACGCTCATCCGTCGCATCACGTTCGACCTGACCGGCCTCCCGCCGACGTCCGACGAGACCGACGCCTTCCTCAAAGACGACTCGCCGACCGCGTGGGACAAAGTCATCGACCGGCTGCTCGCGTCGTCGGCCTACGGCGAGAAGTGGGGCCGCCGCTGGTTGGACGTGGCCCGGTACGCCGACTCGAACGGCATGGACGAGAACATCGCCCACGGCAACGCGTGGCGGTATCGCGACTACGTCATCCGCAGTTTCAACGCCGACAAGCCCTACGACCGGTTCGTCAAGGAGCAGGTCGCCGGCGACCTCCTGCCCGGCGACACGGACAAGGAGCGGGCCGACGCCCTGACCGCGACCGGGTTCCTCGTCGTCGGGCCGAAGATGCTCGCCGAGGACGACCCGGTGAAGATGCGGATGGACATCATCGACGAGCAACTCGACACGCTCGGCCAGGCGTTCCTCGGCCTCACCCTCGGCTGCGCCCGCTGCCACGACCACAAGTTCGACCCGATCACGCAGCACGACTACTACTCGCTCGCCGGCATCTTCTACTCGACGAAGACGATGCAGCACTACAACGTCGTCGCCCGGTGGCACGAGCGGGCCATCGGCTCGGCGGAATCGCAGGCCGCGATCTCGGAGTACGAGAAGAAGCGGACGGCCGCGGCGGACGCGGTGAAGAAGGCCGAGCGCAAACTCCGCGACGCGGTGAAGGCCCGGCTGACGGAGGAGCGCAAGCGGACGAGGGAGTACGCCGAGGCCGCGCTGCAACTCGCGAAGGCGGGCGGGCCGCCGAAGCTCGTCTCCGACCCGTCGAAGGACAAGCCGGCCGGGATGGTGCTGGTCGAGGCCGAGAACTACACCCGCGGCAACGCCCTGAAGCTGACGACCGGGTACGGCGAGGGGATCGGCGTCATCATCAACGCCGGACCGACGCCGAACGTCGCCGAGTACGATCTCGACCTGCCGGCCGATGGGACGTACCAAGTCGCAATCCGGTACGCCGCCGCCGAGCCGCGTTCCACCAAACTGATCGTGAACGGCAAGCAGCTCCGCGGCGACGCCGCCGGCGAGCGGACCGGCTCGTGGAACCCGGATAAACAGGTATGGTTCGCCGAGGCCGTTGTCGCACTTCCGAAGGGCAAGGTCACGGTCCGCCTGGAGCGCGACGGCGCGTTCCCGCACTTCGATAAGTTCGCGATACTCCCGCTTACGTCGGAGCAAGTGAAGGCACTCCCCCCGACGGCGGAGAAACTGGCCGCGGAGAAGAAGCTGCTGCCCGGCGCGCTCGCGGCGTGGGCGAAGCTCGCCGCGAGTTGGAAGGCGGTGCCGGCCGCCGAGGAACTGGCGAAGCTCGCGGCCGACCCGAACGGCCCGTTCCGCAGCACGCCGGCGCTGGAGTCCGAGGTCGATGACAAGCTCGCGACCGCCCTTCGCGGGGGCCGCGATCAGCTCGCGAGCATCGAGAAGACGCGGCCGCCGGTGGACGAGGTCATGGCCGTCGAGGACGACAAGCTCCAGAACCTCCGCATCCACCTCCGCGGCAGCCACCTGACGCTCGGGCCGGAAGTCCCGCGGCGGTTCCCGGCCATCCTCATTCCCGAGATGTCGCCGCTCGCGAAGGGAAGCGGCCGGCTCGAACTCGCCGAGTGGCTGGCCAGTCCCGCGAACCCGCTGACCGCCCGCGTCATGGCCAACCGCGTCTGGGTCGGGCACTTCGGCCGCGGCCTCGTGCGGTCGCCGGACAACTTCGGCAAGCTCGGCGAGCGGCCGACGCACCCGGAGTTGCTCGACCACCTGGCGAACGAGTTAGTCCGGTCCGGGTGGAGCGTCAAGCACCTGCACCGGCTCATCCTGAAATCCCAGACGTACCGGATGGGCACGGATTACGACGCGAACTCCTTCCGGGCCGACCCGGACAACCGGCTCTACTGGCGGTTCAACCGCCGCCGACTGGACGCCGAGGAGCAACGGGACGGGATGCTCGCCGTCGCCGGCATCCTCGACCGCACGATGGGCGGCAGCCTGCTGCCGGGGCAGAACCGCAACTACGTCAACAACGCGGCCGCGAACAAGACGTTCGACGAGTACGCGAAGCCGCGGCGGACGGTCTACCTGCCGGTCCTCCGCAGCGGCGTCGCCGACGTGCTCCAGGCGAACGACTTCCCCGACCCGTCCGTCCCCGCCGGGCAGCGGAACGCCACGACCGTCCCGTCGCAGGCTTTGCTCATGCTCAACAGCCCGATGGCGGACCAGGCGTCCGAGGCGTTCGCGAAGTTCCTGATCGCGTTGAATCCGGACGACGCCACGCGCGTCCGCGCCGCGTACCGTCGGGCCTACGGCCGCGACGCCCGGCCCGCCGAGGTGACGCGGGCGCAGAAATACCTGGCCGACGCGAAGGCCGGCGGCGAGCTGCCCGCGTGGCGGGGGCTGTGCCGGGCGCTGTTCGCGTCCGTCGAATTCTCGTTCGTGGAGTGATCCGATGACCTCACGCCGGGACATGCTCCGGTCGTCCGCCCTCGGGTTCGGGTGGCTCGCGTTCGCCGACCTGCTCGCCCAGGCCGAGGCGAAGGCCGACCCGCTTGCGCCGCGGAAGCCGCACTTCGAGCCCAAGGCGAAGCGGGTCATCTTCCTGTTCATGCACGGCGGCCCCAGCCAGGTGGACACGTTCGACTACAAGCCGAAGCTGACGGCCGACACCGGCAAGCCGCTACCGTTCGCCAAGCCGCGGGTCGTGTCCAGCCAGACCGGGAACCTACTCGCGTCCCCGTGGAAGTTCAAGCAGTACGGCCGGAGCGGGGCGTGGGCGAGCGAGCTGTTCCCCCACGTCGGGGCGTGCGCCGACGACATCTGTTTCGTCAAGGGGATGCACGGGTCGAACTCCCGCCACGGCGGCGCGCTGTTGGAGTTGCACACCGGCAGCGACACGTTCGTCCGCCCGAGCATGGGGGCGTGGGTGAACTACGGCCTCGGCACGGAGAACCGCGACCTGCCGGGGTTCGTCACCGTCTGTCCGCCGCTGTCCCACGGCGGGGTGAACAACTTCTCGTCCGCGTTCCTCCCGGCGATTTACCAGGGCACGGCCCTCGGCAACACCGGCACGCCGTCCGACCGCGCGGCCGTGCCGTTCGTGAAGGGGACGACGCCCCGCGACCAGCAGCGGCGGGAGCTCGACCTGCTCGGCGAGATGGACCGAGAGCGGCTCGCCCGCCTCGGCCCGGACCCGGCCGTCGAGGGGCGGATCGAGTCGTTCGAGATGGCGTTCCGGATGCAGGCCGCGGCCCCGGCCGTTCAAGACCTGTCACGGGAGACGAAGGAAACGAAGGCGCTCTACGGCCTCGACGACCCGGCGACGGCGAACTTCGGCCGGGCGTGCCTACTCGCCCGGCGGTTCGCCGAGGCCGGGGTGCGGTTCGTGCAATGCACCCACGCCTACTGGGACCAGCACGACAACCTGAAGGCCGACCACGGCAAGAACGCCCGCGAGGTGGACAAGCCGATCGCCGCCCTGCTGACCGACCTCAAGCGGCGGGGGATGCTGAACGACACGCTCGTCCTGTGGGGCGGCGAGTTCGGCCGCACGCCGGTGGCACAGGGGACGAACGGCCGCGACCACAACCCGCAGGGGTTCACGATGTTCCTCGCCGGCGGCGGCGTGAAGCCGGGCACGTCCGTCGGCGAGACGGACGAGTACGGGTACTACGCCGTCAAGGACAAGGTCCACGTCCACGACCTGCACGCCACGATGCTGCACCTGTTGGGCCTGGACCACCTCAAGCTGACGTACCGGCACGCCGGGCGGGACTTCCGGCTGACCGACGTTCACGGGGAGGTCGTGCGGAAGATGCTGGCCTGACCGGCCGCCCGGTTCTTGACCCGCGTTCGCCCGCGTCCGGCGGAATCGTCACGATCCGTCCCTACGACCGTCCCGGTTTCCCTACCCCCCGCGTCCGCCGAATCTTGACTTGTATCCCCATTCATCTGGCGTAACAATCCAGTAAGGGCGAAAGCTCGGACTCGCGGCTCGCCTCCCCCTTCCCGTTTTGCTCGGCCCTGGGGTTACCATGGCACAGACGTACACGCTCGACGAAGCGGCCCAACGGCTCGGCGTCCCGCCCGAGGAGTTCAAGCGCCGCATCAAGGACGACTGGAAGACGCTCCGGTCGTTCCGGGACGGGGCCACGCTCCGGTTCCGGGCGTCCGACATCGACGAGTTGGCCCGCAGCCTCGGCGAGGCGAGCGACCCCGGCGGCGGCGGGCTGGCCCTCGCGTCCCCCGGCAAGCCGCCGATCCAACCCGGCTCGTCGGAAGAGTTCCTCATCACCCCCGAGGACGTGACCCCGCAGGACGACTCGGACGACATCTTCTCCGTCGCCGCCGGCGACTCCGGCAAGACGAAGAAGCAGAAGTCCACGTCCGACAGCGACGTGCGGCTCGAGCCGGACTCCGGCGTCCGCAAGCGGAGCGGGGACAGCTCCAAGAAGACGGGCAAGAGCAGCGGCAAGAACAAGGAGCAGGGCAACCTGACGGAAGAGATCGACCTGGACGCGCTGGCCGGGCCGAAGAGCGGCGTGCTCCGGCCGGGCGACAGCTCGGCGAAGCTCAAGGCCCCGCGGTCCGGCCCGAACCTCGGCGGGCCGGGGTCGGCGAACAAGATTCCCGGCCCGCCGCCGACTGACGACATCATGGGCAGCGACAGCAGCAGCGAGTTCGAGCTGAGCCTGGACACGGACAGCGACTCGTTCGAGCTGCAACTGAACACCGACCAGAGCGACGAGATCGACCTCGGCGGGACACCCCCGGCCCGGCCGTCGCAGAGCGGGATCAACCTCGGTAACCCGAAGGACAGCGGCGTCTCGCTGGAGGGCAAGGGGAAGACCGAGAGCGCCATCGGCAAGGCGAAGAAGAGCGCCCCGGCCATCAACCCGGATGACTCAGACGACTTCGAGCTGTCGATCGACGCCGGGTCGTCGGAGATCGAGGCCGTCATGGGGTCGTCCGGCAGCGGGAGCAGCTCGCCGTTGGAAAGCAACACGACCGACGCGGACAGCGAGTTCGAGCTGAGCCTGGACGACTCCGGGTCGTCCGAGCTGGAAGTCCAGGGCCAGCAGCAGGACATCTTCGAGACCGACTTCTCGCTCCCGCCGGTGCAGGACGACGCCGAGTCCGGGTCCGAGGTGGTCGCCGTCGAGTCGTCCGACACGGACCTGGAGAACTCGGACTTCGACCTCGCGCTCGACGAGTCGGACATCCAGCAGGCCGACGAGGAGAGCGCCAGCCAGGTCGTGCTGTTGGACGACGACTCGGCCCCGGCCGAGGCCGCCCCGTCGAAGAAGGGGAAGGCCGCCGCGGCCGCGGCCGGCGTCGCCGCCGCGGGGGCGGCCGCCGTGAGCGCCCGCCGCAAGAAGCGGGACGACGACGAGGAGGAGGCGGACGACGACGACGACGCGAGTTCTGCCCTCGAAGGCGTCCGCCGGCGGACGGACGACGAGGAAGAGACCGCCCCGGCCGGGTACGCCCCGCCGGCGAAGTGGCCGGGCTGGGTGATCGCCCCGCTGGCGCTGACGTTCCTGTTCACGTTCCTCGGCGGGATCATGTCCTACGAGTTGCTGAAGGGGATGTGGGGCTACCACCAGGGCCAGACGACGACCGGCGGGTTGGCGAACACCGTCGCCGGGGCGCTCGGCATGGAGCCGGACAAGGCGAAGTGACGGCCGTTGAAACCGAGAAGCCCGCGGCCGGTGCCGCGGGCTTTTTCATTCGTCCCCGCTCACCTTCCGGTTCGACTTCCGGGCCGATTGTCGCTTCTTCTCGGCCAGCCGCCGGGTCTTAGACCCCTTCGTCGGCTTCGTCGCCCGGCGGGGCGTCGGCCGCGTCGCGGCCTGCCGGACGAGGTCGGCCAGCTTCTCCAGGCACGCCTCCCGGTTCCGCTCCTGGTCGCGGAACTCCTGCGAGCTGATGACGAGGTCGCCCTCCGTCGTGACGCGGCTGGGGAACAGCGTGCGGACGCGGTCCTTCACCCACGGCGGCAGTTGCCCGCTCGCCGCGAACGCCCACCGGAGCACGGCCTTCGACGACACCTTGTTCACGTTCTGCCCGCCGGGGCCGCCGGCCCGCGCGTACGTCCACTGGAACTCCTCCAGCGGGATTTGAATCGTCGGCGTGATCTCGAACATCAGTGGCTCCATAGTAGTAGGCACACTCCGTGTGCCGTCTGTTGTGGGTCGCGGCGACTCGGACGAACTCTCTGGGAGCATGAATGAGACGGCACACGGAGTGTGCCTACTACTCTGACCCGGCTTGACGGGCGGTTGGATTCTACTCTACGATCCGGCCTTTCTCCCGGTCGAGGCATACGCATGGACGCTCGCGTCGGCGCGCGGTTGGAAGTCGTCACCCCGCGGCGGGTCGTTACCCCCGCCGACATCGGCTACCTGGTCCTGCTGCTCGCCGCGTCCGTCGGCCTGCACGCCTGGATCGTGGCGCGTGCCGAAGTGACCGCCCGCGACGGGCTGGAGTTCGCGCGGATCGCGCTCAACTTGCAGAACGCCCGCGTCACCCCGCCGGCGGACGGCGACGCCCGCCGCAGCGTCCCGGAGGTGCTGAAGGCGTCCGTCCAGCCGCCCGGCTACCCGGCCGCGATCCTCGCCGCGTGGCAGTTCCTGAAGACCGACGCCGACGTTCCCACGAACATTCTCCGGGCCGCGCAAATCGCGAGCGCGATCGCCGCCGCCCTGACGGTGTTCCCGACGTACTGGCTCGGCCGAATGCTCTTTAGCAGCAAGTTCATCGGCTTCGCCGGGGCGCTGATCTTTCAGACGCTGCCCGCGATCGCGCACCTGACCAGCGACGCCCTCTCCGAGTCTCTCTACCTGCTTCTTGGCTCGACGGCCCTGCTTTTCGGCGTCCGCGGCCTGCGGCGGCGGAGCGTCGGCATGTTCCTGCTGTGCGGCTTCGCCTGCGGGATGGCGTACCTCGTCCGGCCGGAGGGCGTGATGGTCCTGCTCGCCGTCGGGCTGACGATCGCCGCGGCGGGCGTGTTCCGCACCTGGACGCGGACCGAGGCCGTCGGCCGGCTGGTCGCGCTCGGCATCGGGTTCAGTGCCGTCGCCGTCCCGTACATGACGGCGATCAACGGGTTCTCAAACAAGACGACGTTCAAGGAGATGCGCGACCGGTGGATGGGGACGACGCCCGCGAAGCCGCTCTGGCAGGGCGACCAGGGCCGCCTCGCGCTCCCGCGGCCGGCGCTGTTCGCCGACTTCCACGCCGGCGGCAACAAGATCGGCTGGGCGGCGTCGGCCATCCTGAAGGAGACGACCAAGTCGGCCCACTACGTCGTGTTCTTCCTCGGCCTCGCCGGCGTCCTCGCGCACCGCCGGCGGGTCGTCGCCGACCCCGGCCTCGGCCTGTTGGTCGTGCTGGCGGGGATCAACCTGTGCGTGCTGGCCGCGCTCGCGATCAAGGTGGGGTACGTGTCCGAGCGGCACACGGTCGTGCTCGTGCTGCTGCTCAGCCTTTTCGCCGCTTCCGCTCTCGAACCGGTGTGGCAGTTCGTCGGCGTCGTGTCGAAGGCCGGGCCGCGGGCGCTGCTGGTCGCGATCGTCGCCAGCTCCCTGCCGGCGGCCCTGAAGACGCCGCACGAGACGCGGCTCGGCCACCCGCACGCCGGCCGCTACCTGGCCGCGCACGTCCAACCGGACGACGCGGTGATCGACCCGTTCTGCTGGGCCGAGTGGTATGCCGGGCGGACGCTTCTGGCCGTCCCGGACGACCCGCAGCCGCCGAAGGCCCGGTGGGTCGTCCTGGAGACCGGCAAGTCGCCGCACTCCCGGCTGCCGCGGTACGAGGGCGCGCTGAACGTGGTGAACGACGGGAAGAACGTGGCGAAGCTGATGTTCTGGTGGCCGGCGATGCCGGAGGCGGAGGCGCGCGAGAAGGCGAAGGTGCTGGTGTTCCGGCAGGAGGGCGACGGGAAGTGATTATGGTGGTTTTGTAGGGCGGGTCAAGGCTTTGAGCCGACCCGCCGTCGGTCCCGGTCCCCCCGGCGGGTCGGCGCAAAGCCTTGACCCGCCCTACGGCAGAATCGGACGCCGTCTCGTTTCGTGGAACTGTGGCAATCGGCCGCGCCTCTCAATTCCGGTACTATCCTGACCGTAGGACCGTGCCGAACCGTGAGGCCCACTCCCGCCATGCGTCGTCTCGCCATCGCGCCCGCGCTTATTCTCGCTTCCGCCCTCGCGTCCCCCGCCGCCGACCCGCCCGCCGGGTACGACAAGACCGTCGCCCCGTTCCTCATGGCGTACTGCAACGGCTGCCACGCCGGGGCAAAGCCGAAGGGCGAGTTCGCGCTCGACACGCTCTCGACCGACTTCCTCGACCCGGCGGCGCGGGGCAAGTGGAAGGAAGTCGTCAACGTCCTGAACAGCCACGAGATGCCGCCGAAGGCGGCGAAGAGCCAGCCGCACGCGAAGGACGTGGCCGCCGTCGTCGATTGGGTGACGGAGCAGGCGGTGAAGGCGGAACTGGCGAAGCGCGAGACGGCCATCGTTCTCCGGCGGCTGAACCGCGACGAGTACAAGAACACCATCCGCGACCTCGTCGGCATCGACTTCGACGTGTCCGGGTTCCCGCAGGACCCGCCGGCCGGCGGGTTCGACAACAACGGCGGGGCGCTCACGATGTCCCCGCTACACCTCGAAACGTACCTGAACGCCGCCCGGCAAATCCTCGACCGCGCCCTCGTCGAAGGGGACCGGCCGAAGGGCGTCCAGTGGCGGTTCGACCCGAAGGCCGGCCCGGCCGACCGGACGCGGGTGCGGTTGGACGCGAAGAACAACCCGATCGTCAACGGCGGGAACAACCGGCAGGACGGCGAGTGGGTCGCGATCCACCACGACAGTTGGGACAAGGGCGTCGGGGCGCGGGACTTCCAGGTCCCGGTCGCCGGCGACTACGTCATCCGCGTCAAGATGGCCGGCACGGTCCCGCCGCGGGAGCAGGTTGTGAAGTCGGCCGAGGCGATCCTCCGGAAGCGACGGGACGACCAGGACAAGAAGAATCCGAAGGGGGCGAAGTTCACCCAACAGCAGTACGACCGCGACCTCGCACACTTCAAGGCGGACCGGATGTACGACTACGGCCCGCCGCGGGCGAAGCTGACCCTGCAACTCGGCCCGCAACCGCGGACGGTCGCGGAGTTCGACGCCGACGGCACGCCGGGGAAGCCGAAGGTTCACGAGGTCGTCGCCCGGTTCACGACCGAGAAGGCCGGCGTCCATTTCGACTACGCCTACAGCATCCCGCGGGTGCTCGAAAACTTCTGGATGCAAACCGGCGAGCAGTTCGCGCGGCCGGAACTGATGATCGACTGGTTCGAGATCGAGGGGCCGGTCTACGACGCGTGGCCGCCGAGTTCGCACGCCCGCATCCTGTTCGACAGCCCGCTCCGCAAATCGGACGAGCGAAAGTACGCCCACGCAGTCCTGGCGAAGTTCATGCGGACGGCCTACCGCCGGCCGGTGTCGGCCGACGAGGTTTCCGCGAAGCTCAAGCACTACGACGCGGCGAAGGCGGACGGTTTGAGCTTCGTCGCGGCGATCAAGCGGCCGCTGACGGCCGTGCTGGCGTCGCCGCACTTCCTCTTCCTGGCCGAATCGGCAAGCGAGAAAACGGGCCGGGCGTTGACCGACCACGAACTCGCGGCCCGGCTGAGCTACTTCCTCTGGTCGAGCCAGCCGGACGAGGAACTGAACAAGCTCGCCGACGCCGGGAAGCTGTCCGACAAGGCGGAGCGGTTGCGGCAGGTCGAGCGAATGCTTCGCGACGCGAAGGCCGAAGCGTTCGTGCGGAACTTCGCCGGGCAGTGGCTGCACCTCCGCGAGGTCGGCACGAACCCGCCGGCCCCGGACCTGTACCCGCAGTACGACCGCCACCTGGAAACGTCGGTCGCGAAGGAGAGCAAGGCGTTCTTCCGCGAAATCCTGGCGAACGACCTGGATGTGAAGAACTTCATCCGCTCCGACTTCGTGACCGTCAACGAGCGGCTCGCGCGGTTCTACGGCATCCCGAACGTCCGCGGCGACCACTTCCGCAAAGTGTCGGTCCCGGCGGGCGTCCATCGCGGCGGCATCGTCACGCAGGCGTCGGTGCTGACGATCACGTCGAACGGCACGCGGACCTCGCCGGTGAAGCGCGGGACGTGGATTCTGAAAACGCTCCTCGGCATCGACCCCGGCCTACCGGTCGCGAACGCCGGGGAGATCGCGCCGAAGGTTCCGGGCATCGACAAGGCGACCGTCCGCAAGCGGCTGGAGATTCACCGGCAGCTCGACCAATGCGCCCGCTGCCACAACAAGATCGACCCGCTCGGGTTCGCGCTGGAGAACTTTAACGCCGCCGGCGAGTGGCGGGAGCAGGAGGGCTTCGGATACAAGGGCCGGGTCGAGAAGAACGACCCGAAGATCGACGCGAGTTCGGAGATGATCGACGGCACGAAGATCGTCGGCGTGGACGGGTTACAACAGGCGATGTTGAAGCAGGAGGACTTGTTCCTGAACTGTTTGGCGTCGAAACTGTTGACATACGCCCTCGGCCGGGAGTTGGGCCTCGCCGACCAGCCGACGGTGAAGGCCGTCGTCGCCGGCACGAAGGCCGACGGCCGCACGCTGCGGGCGATGATCCGTTACGTGGCGGCGAGCGAGCCGTTCGGGACGAAGTAGGAGGTGTGCGATGCCGCTGATGGATCATTTTCGCCCCCCGGCGAGCATCCGCGCGCCGTGGACCTCGCTGAATACGAGTTGGGTCGGGAAAGTTATGGCCGAGTTGAATCGAACACTACCGGCCGACCGCTACGTCGCCTTGGGGAAGAGCCATCTCGGTCCTGAAGTCGAAGCGGACGTTGCGGAAATTGAAACTCGTGGTGACTGGCCGCCGACTGACACGGCTGGTGGGCTGGCGGTGGCCCCGCCGATCGTGACGGTCGAAAACGACGTGACCGAAGAATTCGAGGTTGAGGTCCAAGATTTGAAAGAGGGGATGGCACTCGTGGGCGTGATTGAGTTCATCAGTCCGGGCAACAAGGACCGGCCCGAAACTCGTCGGCGGCTGGTATCGAAAGTGAAATCTTATCTCAATCTTGGGATCGGTGTCGTCATTGTGGACGTGGTAACGGTTCGGCTCGCGAACCTCCACAACGAACTGGTGGAGGAACTTCGCCGCCCCGCGGCCGCAATGCCAGACACTGCCACATACCTGGCCGGATACCGGCCCGTCCGAACGGAAGAGCGGCTAACTACCAACATGTGGCCGTATGCCGTCACGGTCGGGTCGCCGTTGCCCAGCGTCCCCCTCGCGCTTAAGAACGGACCAATCATTGCGATTGACTTCGAGAAAACCTACACGCAGGCTTTGGCCGACCATCGGCTCTGACCCCGGAGACACCACCATGCTTTCCCGCCGGACCGTCCTCCGCGCCGCGAGCGCGGCCGTCGCGCTGCCCCTGCTCGACGCCATGATCCCGACGGCGACCGCCGCCCCGAGCACGTTCAAGCCGTGGGCCAAGTCGCCGCTCGCGGCCACGCCGCGGATGATCTGCTGCTACGTGCCCAACGGCGTCAACATCCTCGAATGGGTGCCGACGGACGCCGGCGCGAACTACACGCTGTCGAAGACGCTCGACGCACTCAAGGACTACCGCGACGACTTCACCGTCCTCACCGGCCTCGGCCACCCGGCGTCGCAGGGCGGCCACAGCGGGGCCGACACCTGGCTGACGGCCGCGAACCTGAAGGCCAAGCCGGGGGCCGACTACACGAACACCGTCTCCGCCGACCAGCTCGCGGCGAAGCTGCACGGCACGAAGACGCGGTTCCCGTCGCTACAACTGTCCGACCAGTCCGGGACCGGCGGGGCCGGGCACAGCCACACGCTGTCGTTCGACGTGAACGGCACGCCGCTGCCCGCGGAGAACAGCCCGCGGCGGCTGTTCGAGCGGCTGTTCGTCCCGGACTCGGCCGGCGACCGGGCCGCGAACCTCAAGCGGTACGCCGAGCGGCGGTCGATCCTCGACGACCTCGCCGGCGAAACCGCTTCCCTTAACAAGAAGCTCGGCCCGGCGGACAAGCGGAAGCTCGACGAGTACCTCGGCAGCGTCCGCGACACGGAGAAGCAGGTCGAGCGGATGCAGGGGTGGATCGACGTGCCGAAGCCGAAGGTCGCGGAGACGGGGCTGCAACTCGTCAGCAAGCCGGGCGACGGGCACGACCGGCCGATGTGGCTCGACGTGATGCTGGAGCTGTCGTACCTGGCGTTCGTCACGGACACGACGCGGGTGATTACGTTCGAGTGGTCGCGCGAGGCCGGCGGGTACGGCGGCGGCGGGGAGAACCACCACGAGCTGTCCCACCACGGCGGCGACGCCGGGATGCTCGCGAAGCTCGCGGCCATCGACCGGTTCCACCTCGCGCGGCTCGGCCGGTTCCTCGGCATGTTGAAATCGACGGCCGAGGCGGACGGCACGATGCTCGACCGGACGATGGTGCTGTTCGGCAGCGGGATGAACAGCGGGGCCGGCGGCGAGCACTCGCCGAAGAACCTGCCGCTGCTCGTCGCCGGCGGGCGGAAGCTCGGGGTGAAGCTGGGGCAGCACCTCGCGCACCCGGCCGAGAAGTCGCCGCCGCTGTCGAACGTGCTGCTCTCGCTCGTGCAGAAGATGGGCGTCGAAACGGACAAGTTCGCCGACGCGACGGGGACGATGACGGGGTTAGTCTGAGGAAATGAAAGCGGCGGCCGGGAACCCGGCCGCCGTCGGTTACCGCCACGCCAATCGTTAGCCGACCTTCGCCTTCAGGTCTTCGGCCATCTTCTTGTGCTCCTTCAGCTTCGCCACGCAGTCGGTCGAGACCGTGCCGAGGTCCTTGTCCGTCGCCTTCGTGGACCACGTCTCGGCCATCTTGATCGCCTTCTCGTGGTTCTCCACCATCGTCTTCGCGTAGGTCTTGTCGAACTCCGCGTTCGTGAGCGTCTTCAGGTGGTTGTACTGGTCTTGCTGTTCCTTCCCGTACGCCTTTTCCCCTTCGACGATCGCCACGTTCATCGACTTGGCCCGGTCGTTCAGCTTGTCCCGCATGGCCGTGTGGTCGGTGATGATCGTGTCCGCGAACTTGATCACGTCCGCGTTCTTCGTCTGCTTCTTCGCCAGCTCGGCCAGACGGATTTCGTGGTTGGCGCACGCGATGGCCTTGGCCACGAACTCCTTCTCGGTCGCCGGCTCGCGGGTCTCGCTCCGGGTCCGGTCCTCGGCGCGAACGCCGGAGATGACGACGACCGTGGCCACCAGGGCTGCCGTGAATCGCTTCATTGGGATACCTCTCGCTCACAGATGTGGGGTGAACCCGGCCGGCCCGTTGCCGGCCGTTCGACCGGGGGCAACCGCAAGTGATGTGCCGGGACCGGGCAGGGGGCGGCAGGGCGGCGACGGCGGAAACCTCTGCAAAATCAGGTAAAAGAACTATATGTGGTGTCCGAATGGGCAATCCGGTGCGCGGGGCCGATTCTTCGCTTCGGGGCGGTGGCGCGGGTTGTAGGAAGCCCGAGGCGCACCCGCGGGCACGGCCGTTCCGATCCGTTGCGCTCCCCACGGAATGTTCGTTCGGGCCGGAACCGGGCGGGGTCGTTTCAGAACCGAATCCGTCCGCCGAGGGAATTGTCCGGCCCGGCGGCACGCATGATGCGGCCGTGCTGGGTGGAACCAGTGGCAGGTGTTGCCGACGCATCGGGCGGTCGGAACCTCCATATTCACCCCTGAGGATGCACCAATGGCTCAGAACAAAACTGCCGCCGCCAAGCGGAAGATGGTCAGCGCCGTGTTCCGCAACCGCGCCCATTCCGAAGAGGCGTTCGACTACCTGTACGGCCTCGGGTTCACCGACAGCGAGATCAACGTGCTGATGTCGGACCAGACCCGCGCCCGGTACTACCCGGCCGGGAAGGACGACAACAAGCACGAGGCGGGCAACCTCGCGACCGAGGGCATGGGCGTCGGCGGGGCCGTCGGCACGGCCGTCGGCGCGTCGATCGCGGCGATCATCGCCATCGGCACGACGGTCGCGATCCCGGGCCTCGGCCTGGTGGTCGCGGGGCCGCTCGTCGCGGCGCTGGCCGGCGGCGGGGCCGGGGCGGTGACCGGCGGATTGGTCGGCACGCTCATCGGGGCGGGCATGACCGAGCAGAACGCGAGCGCGTACGAGGCGGCCCTCCGCGAGGGCGGCATCGCGATCGGCGTCCACCCGCGGACCGACGACCAGGCGGACGACATCAAGGAACGGTTCGAGGAGCTGGGCGGCGAGAACGTGTGCTACTGCTAAATCGAGCAGTGGGGCACGACGCAACCGGGCCGGGGGATTTGACCCCGGCCCGGTTCGTTTTCGTAATCCGCCACGGACGGCCGGACTTGTAGGGCGGGTCAAGGCTTTGCGCCGACCCGCCGGGGACCGCAACCGCGTTCGAGAGTCGCCGAGCCGGCTGGGACCGGACGGCGGGTCGGCGCAAAGCCTTGACCCGCCCTACAAGGACCGCGTCACCCCGGCGCGGACGGCCGCAGCGGGTTCAGCCCGGCGTCGCCGAGGAACTCGATGCCCCCGGTCGTCACGTCGTACATCGCCCCGACGATCGCGATCCGGCCCTTCTTCACCAACTCCCGAAGCGTCGCGCTCTCGTCCAGCAGCGTCTGCACGGACAGCAGCACGTTCCGGCGGGCGATGCCGTTGACGAACGCCTCCTGCTCCTCCTTCGACCCCCGCTCCATCGCCCGGCACGCCTCCCGGTCCGGGATCGCCTTCTGAATGTCATCGACGATGTAGTGGATGTGCTGGCAGCCGGTCGCCTCGGCCGGGGACGCCTCCGAGCAGACGAGGTTCACGGCCGCCGTCACCGCCCCGCACCGGGTGTGGCCCATCACGAGCACGAGCTTCGCCCCGGCCACGGCCGTGCCGTACTCGATGCTGCCGAGCACCTTCCCGCTGATGACGTTCCCGGCGATCCGGACGACGAAGATGTCGCCGACGCCGAGGTCGAACACGAGTTCGGCCGGCGTCCGGGAGTCGATGCAGCTGAGGATCACGGCCAGCGGGTGCTGGCCGGCGGCGGTGGCGTTCACCTGCCGGCCGAGGTCGCGGGTCAGCCGGTTGCCGGTCCGGAACCGGTCGTGCCCGTCCTTGAGGATTTGCAGCACCTGCTCCGGCGTCAGGGCCGACTGGATTTCGCGGGTCGAGTAGTCCACGTACTGGATTTGGTCCTCGAGTTTGTACCGGTCCTTGAACCCGATCAGGCTGACCTCGATCCCGTGGGCCGGGGCCGTCGTCTCCTTGTAGTCGCGGATCATGTCCAGGATGTCCGGGTCGATGTAGTCCGTCTCCTGGGCGTCGAGCAGCACCTTGCTGCCGTCCGGGATGTCCTCGAACGCCTGGGCGAGCGCGGCCTTGTTCAGGAAGCTGACGGTGCTGGCGAACTGGATGTGGATGACCTCCCCGCCGACGTGCTTTTCGACGATCCGGCGGATCGGCCGGCGGAGGTTGCCGCGGAGGATGAACGCCGTACTCACCGCCATGCCGATGAGGACGCCGACGAGCAGGTCGGTGAACACGATCGCGACGACCGTGGCAACGAACGGCAGGAACTGGACCGGCCCCTCCTTCCACATCTGCTTGAACAGCTTCGGGCTGGCCAGTTTGATCCCGGTCGTGAGCAGGATGGCCGCCAGGCACGACAGCGGGATCATGTTCAGCACGGTCGGCAGGAACACGACGCAGACGAGCAGCAGGACGCCGTGGAAGATGGCGGACAGCTTCGTCCGGCCGCCGGCGTTGATGTTCACCGAGCTGCGGATGATGACGGACGTGACCGGCAGCCCGCCGAGGAACCCGCTGGCCACGTTCCCGCACCCCTGGGCGAGCAGCTCCCGGCTGGACGGGGAGTTCCGCTGCCGCGGGTCGAGCTTGTCCACGGCCTCCAGGTTGAGGAGCGTCTCGAGGGACGCGACGGCCGCGATGGTGACGGCCGCGAGGTAGACCTTCGGGTTGCCGACCTGCGAGAAGTCCGGGAACTGGAGGACGCCGAGCAGCGCGGCGAGGTTGTCCGACACCGGGACCTGGACGAGGTGGCTCGGCTCGATCAGCCACCCCTTGCCGAACCCGGCGAACAGGTAGTTCATGACCACCCCGTACACCACGATGACGAGCGGGGCCGGGACGATCGACTTCTTCAGCGCCTTCACCCGGTCCCACACGACGAGCAGGAGGATGGACGACAGCCCGATGGCCGCCGCCCCGACGTGCAGGTCTTCGAGGATGGCGTAAATCTCGGTGAACGTGTTCTGCTTGTCCGGCTGCTGGAACGCCATGTCCCCTTCCGGGTCCGGGTCGTGGCCGAACACGTGCGGGATTTGCTTGAGGATGAGGATGACGCCGATGGCGGCGAGCAGCCCCTTGATGACGCTGGACGGGAAGAACGCGGCCAGCGACCCGGCCCGGACGAGGCCGAGGACGACCTGGATGCCGCCGGCGAGGACGACGGCGAGGAGGAACGTGGGGAACGACCCGAGGGCCAGGATCTGGGCGGCGACGACGGCCGTGAGGCCGGCGGCCGGGCCGCTCACGCTCGTGTGCGACCCGCTGAGCGTGCCGACGAGGATGCCGCCGACGATCCCGGCGATCAGCCCGGAGAACAGCGGGGCGTTCGACGCCAGGGCCACGCCCAGGCAGAGCGGCAAGGCGACGAGGAAGACCACCAGCCCCGCGATCAGGTCCCGCGGGAGGGTGGTGGAGAGGGAGTCCTTCGTGTTCGACATTCGCGGCCCTCAAGCCGTTGGCGGACGGGTGCTCGGTACGGCTTTCTTCGGGCGCGACCCGCGAACGACAACCGGGGGGAGGAATAAATACCCGCCCGTCACCCGCCGGCCGGCCGGCCGACGGCGGGCGGGTTCTACAATTGGGCTATGAACTTGTGCGTCAGTCAAGCGTGCACCCTGTCGGCGTCCTTCGCGGACGACATCATCGGCTACTCAGACGGCGGGTGTTCGCACCTCGAAGTCTGGCTGACGAAGCTGGAGAAGCACCTCGAAACGAGTTCCGTGGCCGCGACGCGGCAGCTGCTCGCCGACCGCGGCGTGTCGCTCGTGGCCGCGGCGTACCAGGGCGGGCTGCTGCTCTCGCAGGGGGACCAGCGGGCGGCGGCGTTCGACCACTACAAGCGGCGGCTTGAGCTGTGCCAGCAGTTCGGCGTCCGCATGCTGCTCGTCGTCGCCGACTTCGCGACGAAGATCGACGAGGCAAGCCTCGGCCGGGCCGTCGTGTCGCTGACGCAGGCGGCGCAGTGGGCGGCGGCGTTCGATGTTCGCCTCGGGCTAGAGTTCCGCGGCACGGACGCCTTCTGCTCGTGCCTCGAAACGGCTCTGTTGCTGGTGGACCAGTGCGGCGAGCCGAACGTCGGCGTGTGCCTGGACACGTTCCACTACTACAAGGGGCCGAGCAAGCCGGAGGACCTGGAGCGGCTGACCCGCGAGAACCTGGCCCACGTGCAGTTGTGCGACGTGCCCGGTGTACCGCGGGAGGTCATGACCGACGGCGACCGCGTGTTCCCCGGCGAGGGGGACTTCCGGTTGACGCCGATCGTGGGGACGCTGCGGCGGATCGGGTACGACGGGTGGGTGTCGCTGGAAGTGATGAACCCGATGGTGTGGCAGGCGAAGCCGTCGCAGGTCGCGGACCTGGGGATGACGGCGCTGCGGCGGACGGTGGAATGAGGGCTTAGACTTCCGAA
Source organism: Limnoglobus sp. (assembly GCF_059499385.1). Lineage (NCBI taxonomy): Bacteria > Pseudomonadati > Planctomycetota > Planctomycetia > Gemmatales > Gemmataceae > Limnoglobus > Limnoglobus sp. Next base: position 53,509 of record NZ_JCABYM010000046.1, read on the forward strand.
GTCCGGCTTCGACTTCGGAAGTCGAATGCGGCGGGGGCGTACCTCGCTCCCGGTCGGCGTCGGTCCCGTCGGACTTCCGAAGTCGAAGCCGGACTTCGGAAGTCGGGGCACTCACGATACAATCCCCGCATGGACCCACACCACCCCCGGCGGGTGTTCGTCACGGACTTCGACGGCACGCTCACCCGCCACGACTTCTACAACCTGTTCCTCGAACAGCTCTACCCGCCCGATGCGCCGGACCAGTGGGCCGCCTTCTCCGGAGGCCGGATCACGCACTTCGAGTGTCTGCGGAACATCTACGCTTACGTGCCCGTTGGCGAGGAACGGCTCCGCCGGTTCCTCGATCAGATCGCGCTGCCTCCGGCGCTGCCGACTCTGCTCGCGAGGCTGAAGGCCGCCGGGTGGGAGGTCGTCGTCGCGTCGGCCGGGAGCCACTGGTACATCGACCAACTGCTGGCCCGTGAAGGGGTGTCGCTGCCGGTCCACACGAACGGCGGGCGGATCGTGGACGGCCGACTCGTCATGGAGCTGCCGACCGACTCGCCGTTCTTTCACCCGCACGCCGGGATCGACAAGGCGGCCGTGGTGAAGTCGTTCCTCGACAAGGGGTGCGACGTGGCGTTCGCAGGGGACGGGATCACGGACCTCCCGCCGGCGCTGCTCGTGCCCGCGAACCGGCGGTTCGCGACCGGCTACCTGTCGCGGCGGCTGGAGGAGCGCGGCGAGCCGTTTCAAGCATTCGAGCGGTGGGAAGAGATCGTGCCGATGCTCGTGAAATGAAAAAGCCCACGGACGTTCGTCCGTGGGCTTTCGATTTTGCCCTTCAAACTTACCAGCGGATGATGGCCTCGATGCCGCCGGTGAACAGGTCGCGGTCGCCCTCGAACGGCCGGCTGTCCGCGTTGTAGTCGTACCGGACGAACGGCCGCAGGATCAGCCAGTCCTTCGGCGTGTACGCGGCGATGGCCGTGACTTCCGTGTACAGCCCCTCGAACCCGGTCCGGACGCCCTTCTCGTCCACGAAGCACTCGGCCCGCAGCGTCGTGGTCAGCTTGTCCGTGTGCTTGCGGATGAAGTAGTTCGCCACGCCGTACCAGTGGGCCGACGTGCCGGGGTCCGCGACCGTGCCGAACCCGGCCGGGAACTTGTCCGCGTGGCTGAACGTCGCGTCCATCACGTACGTCAGGCAGTCGTTGACGTTGTACGTGACCAACAGGTTGTAGCTGTTGAAGTGGACGAAGTTCTCGCGGCCGAGGTAGCGGTTCGGGCCGATGACCGTGTTCAGCGCGATGCTCCCCTTGCCCTCCTTCGGCGTGTACTTGATCCCGCCGACGTAGGTGGCGCGGGCCGCCGGGTCGATCCACACGTCGCTGCCGGTCACGACCCCGTTATAGATCGTCACTTCCTCGCTCAGGCCGGTCGTGGCCATCGCCCCGGTGTGGGTGAACGGGTTGTACTGGAAGTTGTACGACTTGGTCACGGACGGCGAGTTCGGCGCGTCGATGACTTCGTACCCGATGAGCGTGCCCCACCGGCCGACGCGGAACGTCGTCCCCTCGGCCCCGAGGTTCGGCGTGTACAGTTCGCCGTAGTGGTACACGAGGTCGTACCCGAACTGCCGGGCGTCCTGGACTTGCTCTTGCAGGAACCCGCGGGGCAGCGTGAACCGGTAGTCCTGGCCGTAGAAGATCGACGCGTTGTACCCGAACTGGACTTCCTTCTTGCTCGTGTCGATCGACTTCACGGCCTGTAGCCAGACCTGGTTCAACTGGAACGCATTCGCGTGGTCGTTGAACGTGATCGGGTTGTTGAACCGGCTGGTGCTGCTGGCGGTATAGTTCATCGCCCCCCAACCGGAGATGACGACCCCGCGGTCCTCGAGCACCTGGCCGAACCGGCTGCCTTCGAGCAGCTTCTGGACGAAGTACTTGGTCGCTTCCGGCTCCGGCTCTTCCGCCGGGGCTTCCGCCGCCGGGGCCTCGACGGGGACGGGGGCGGCCGGGGCCGTCGCCGCCGGCAGCGCCATCGGGGCGGCCTTCGGCATCGGCATGGGCATCGGGGCGGGGGCTTGTCCGGCCGCCAGCCACGAGCCGAGAAGCATCGTGGTCAACATGGGTACGTCTTCCTGACAGAGAGGGAGTTGCTCTCATGGGCGAGTTAGCCCAGACCGGCACATCCGTTCGTCCGGCTAACCTGCTTATTCGGCCGGAACCTGCGAAAACGAATAGGCCGAGGGCGTGGGAAAATTGGCGGCTTGGGAAACGTCCCGGTACGCCCGGCACAAATTACCAACTTGACGTGAGAAACTTCCGTGTGCCCGGCAATCGGGCAGAAGTGCGGGGCCGGGCGGCACTATTTCGCCTCAAATATCAGGGAATTGACTCCAGCTTTCAAATCGGACTTCAGGGGCGTGGTTTCCGGCTTGGCGTACACGGCCGGGACGCCGTCGCCGGTGAGGGTGACGAGGAACGGGCCGACGGGGAGCGTGGTGACGACGTTGAACGCGCCGCCGTCGCCGGTCCGCGCGGTCGCGAGCGGCTTCGTGGTGTTCATCGGCACGAACGCGACGGTGACGCCGGCCGTCGGCCTGCCGTTCACCGTCACCTGCCCCGCCGCGGCGGCCTCCGCCGGCTTGTCGGCGGACTTGGCCTTCTTGAGTTCCTCCTTCAGCGCGCCGCGGACCTGCTCGATGACCTCGTGCAGCCGGAACGCCTTCAGCTTCACGTCCGCCTTCGACTTCTCGATCTCGACCAGCCCCTCGCTCACGTCGCCCTGGAGCTTCGGCCGGTGCGCGAGGAACGACTTCGCGACGATCAGCCCGCCCTGGTACAGGCGGAGCGCGCCGCCGTGGTCGCCGGCGTTGTACAGCCCGGCCCCGGAGTTGTGGACCTCCCGGAGCGTGTCGAGGACGGTGCGGTCGAGGTCGGTCGTGCGGACGGTGGCGGCAGGCGGCATGGCGGTCCCCGTGGACGTGGGGGCGAGGCCCGGCCCCGACGCCGGCAACCAACAGGACAGGAGGACGGTCGCGAACATCGGGGGTCTCGCCGAGGTGATTCTTATGGTAACCCGACCGCCGCGTCCCTCCAACGGCCGAGCGGCCGCCGCCGGGCAGGGGGTTACCCGTCCGGACGGGCTGTAGCGGTTATTCGTCATTCGTGATTGGTGATTCGTGATTGGGCACAGGTAGAAAGGGGCCGAGACGCGAATCACCAATCACCAATCACCAATCACCAATGACGGTTCTGAAAGTGGCATTGCCACCCGCCGCCGGTTCGGGCTAATCTCGGCCGCGAATCTTTTCCCTCCCGGCAAGGAAGCCGCCCGGTGGCCGACAAGTACACCCCGCTCATCCTCGACGCCCTGACGCGGGCCGCCGCCGAGTCCGCCGGGCTGCCGCTGCTCGCGTCGAAGGCCGCGGCCGGCCTGTTCCCGAACACGGCCGCCGGCAAGGCCGCCGCGAAACGCTGCCGAGACGACCTCATGCTCGAAACCCTGCCGCACGACCCGGCCGCCAGGCCGCGGGACGTTTGCACGATCACCAGCCGCGGCCTCCAGCACCTGGTCGAAAACGTCAGCCCGAAAAAGGTGTTGGAAGACTTCGTGCGAATTCTCGAAGAGCGCCGCGGGCAGGTGGACGAGTTGCTCGCGACGGCGGCCCGCATGGCCGAGAACATCGACGGGCTGAAGGCGACGGTCGCGGCCGTGCTGCCGCAGGTGGCGACCGCCCGCGTGCCCGTGCCGACGAACCGGCTCAACGGGAGCGTCCCGCCGCTGCCGCCGAAGGCGACGACGCCGGCGGACGTGGCGGGCGCGATCCAGACGCACCTCGCGGACTGGACCGGGGAGGTCGCCCGCGACTGCCCGCTGCCGGACCTGTACCGTGCCGTGTCGTGCGGCCACCCGGCGTGCAGCGTCGGGCTGTTCCACGACGCGCTGCGGCAGCTGCACGACGCCGGCCGCGTCTACCTGCACCCGTGGACCGGCCCCCTGTACGCCGTCCCGGAGCCGACGTTCGCGCTGCTCGTGGGGCACAACGTCGCGTACTACGCCAGCGCGAGATAGTAGTAGGCACACTCCGTGTGCCGTTTGCTACCTCGTGCCGAAGGCTCTCGCGGAATCTCGAAGACTCGATTCCGCGGACGGCACACGGAGTGTGCCTACTACTATTTGATCGTCACGGAGGACCACCCATGACCGCGACCCTGACCCGGCCGCACGCCCATACCGACCGCGACCTGCTGAAGCGGGCCGGGAACCCGTTCCGCAACTACTTCGCCCGCAACCCGGACGACGACGTGTGCGGCCGGTTCCACGTCCCGGAACTGTTCGCCGCCGAGCGGGACCTGCTGCACGCGATCATCGACCTCTACCGCACCGACCCGAACACGCACAGCGAGGTCGTCCCGGTCCTCGGGAACAAGGGGGCCGGCAAGACGCACCTGCTGCACAGCATCAAGCACGGGGCCGGCGGCGCGGGGCAACTGCTCGTCACGCCGGGCGTGTTCCAGAAGGACACGGACTTCCTGGAATACCTGCTGTTCCAGATCATCGACACGCTCCTCGGCGGCGGCAAGCAGAAGGGCGTCCGGCCGCTCGAATTCATCGGCGAGCAACTCGTGCGGAAGCTGCTGGCGACGGCCCTCAAGCAACTGTCCGCGGACGAGAAGGTCGAGCTGTTCCCGCCGCCGGGCATCGGCCGGTGGGCGCGGCGGCTGGGCATCGGCCACGCACAGGCCGCGGAGCGGGCCGAGTGGTTGGCCGACACGCTGACAAGCAAGAACGGCACGCCGGTGCGGCAGGCCATCGCCGACGCCGGCATGACCGTCGAGCGGGCCTATGACCTGATCGCCGCCCACGTCCAGAAGACGGAGCCGCACAACGCGACGGGCCTGATGCGGCGGAACGTCATCAACGGGTTCACGAAGGCCGTGCTGCTGAAGGACGAGAGCGAACTCGCGAACTTCCTGACGTTCGGGTTCACCGAGATCGACTTCCAGGTCCGCCCGACGCGGCAGGACCTCGTGCTCGCGCTGTTCAAGGTGATGACGCAGGTGATGCGCGACCTGAAGGTTCCGGTCGTCGTCGCGTTCGACCAGTTGGAAGACCTGCTCCTCGCCCGGCGGAACGACGACGTTCACCGCGTCGCCGAGGCGTTCTTCGCCGGCATCGTGCAGGTGATGCACCAACTCGACGGCCTTTGTGTGCTCATCTTCGCCGAGCGGGGGCTGTGGAACCGGTTCGTCCCGTCGCTCGACGGGTACATCCAGGACCGGCTGAACAACCCGGTCCACGTCCCGAACCACGGCACGGTGAAGGCGCTCCGCCTCGAAGCCCCGCCCGCGAACCTCGTCCGCCGCGTGGTGGAAGCGCGGTTGCGGCCGGTGCTGGACCAGATGCCGAACCCGGACGCGGTGTCGGACATCTACCCGTTCACGGACGAGCAGATTTCGCAGGCGGCCCGGACCGAGCCGACGCTGCGGGACATGCTCCAGCAGTTCCGCCACCTGTACGACCACATGGTTGCGGACGAGGGCGGCAGCCGCGTCGAGCCGATGGAGAACATCGTCCGCGCCAGCGCCTTCGACACGGAAGCCGTCGAGGACCAAGCGGTCGTGCCGCTGTTACCCGAAACGCCGGCGTACTCGGCCGTCGCGATCCCGACGGAGGAACCGACGAGCCGCGTGAGCGCGCTGCTCGGCCACGACGCGGCGTACAGCGTAAAGGCGGCGGAAGTCATCACGACCGTCGCGGACATCAACCTCGAAGCGGAAGCCCCGCGGGCCGGCCTCTCGCCGGCGGCGCTGGCGGACATGTGGGAAACAGAGTACCGCTCCGCCCGCCGTAAGCTCGAACCGGACGGCGCGCTCACCGGGGCGACGCGGGAGCTGCAATCGGCGCTCGGCAGCTTCCTGACGGCGTGCCACGAGCACGGCGTGAAAGTCGGCCCGTGGCGGCTGCAGCACGTCGTTCCCGAATGGAGCTACGGCGACCACCCGACCTACGGCGTGGTGTCGCTGGCGCACTGGGCGTGCAAGGACGGCCAGCCGTGGAAGGTCGGCGTCGGCCTGTTCCTCGCGAAGGGGCCGGGCAAGCCGAAGGACCTGGAGATCAAGCTATCGGCGATGGACGCGAAGCCGGCGGTGGTGGACCACCTCATCCTGATGCGGACGGAGGACGACCTGGCGCTGACCGGCAAGAGCAAGACGCTTTGGGGCGACGCCCAGAAGCGCGGCCACCACGCCCGGCTCGAAGCGGTGGCGCTCGACGCATTCGCGATGGTCTACAGCTTCCCGCGGTGGCTGGCGGCCGTCCGCGAGTCGCTGCCGGAGGGGACGCCGCTACCGAACCTCGCCGACGTGATTCAGGAGAAGTGCGAGCGGCTGCTCGAGCAGGTGTGTATGCCGGTGCAGGGATGACGTGCCGTGAGGAAGTCGCGGCCCACCCGTCGAAGCAACGGGTGGGTTTTTCGTTTATGCGTATTGCTTGCGTATCGTCGGGATCAAGTAGTCGCCGAACGCGGTCGCGAAGTCGTACCGCGGGGCGTGGCCCCAGTCGCGGCGGGCCGCGGCGTCGTCCACGTCGCCCGGCCAACTGTCGATGATCGCCTGCCGCTTCACGTCCACCGCCGTCGTGACCGTTGCCGTAGGAAACGCCTCCAGCACCACGCGGCGGACTTCGTCCGCCGTCGGGGCGAACGCGCCGATGTTGTACACCGTGCGGGTCAGCTTCTCCGCCGGGGCGTGCATCAGTTTCAGCACCGCCTCGACCGCGTCCGGCATCGCCATGAACGGGAGGCGGGCGTCCGGCCGCACGAAGCACGCGTAGGGTTCCCCCTTCGCGGCCGCGTGAATCATCTCCGGGGCGTAGTCCGACGTACCGCCGCTCGGGACCGTCACCGCCGAGATCAGGCCGGGGAACCGGATGCACCGGAAGTCGATCTTCCCGAGCTTGTCCGCGGCGAGTTGCTTGTAGTGCCGGCCGTAGTACCGGCCGAGGTGCTCGCAGTAGAGCTTGTTCGCGCCGTACATCGTCGTCGGCTGGAGGAAGTCGTCCTCTTTCACTCGCCCGGCCACCGCCTTCACGTCCAGGCTCGGCAGCCCGTAGGCGGCGATGCTCGACGGGTAGAAGAACGTCACCGGCCGGCCGTGCGACTCGCCTTCCTTCTGCGCGAACTCCAGCAGGTTCAGTGTCCCCTCGACGTTGACCTTGTGCGCGAGCGCGGGCGAGAACTCGCTGCGGGTCGAGAGCAGGGCGGCGAGGTGGTAGACCTCATCGACCTCGTACTCGGCGTTGATCCGTTCGAGCAACTGCGTGTCGAGGATCGAGCCGACGAACTCCTTGCGGACCTTCTTCGCGAGTTCCGGGGCGAGCGGGTTCAGGTCGAGGGTGATGACCGGACGGCTGCCGGTCGCGAGCCGGTCGATCAGGCCGTGGCCGATCTCGCCGGACGCGCCCGTGATGAGGATCGAAGCGAATCGCGACATGAAAGGTCAGGCACTCGTGGACGCGGGAACGGGTTCGGCCTCTTGTTCCAGCTTGCTCTTGTGGACGTTGACCGGCACGACGTTCTTCGCCAGGCCGACCAGCTCCATCGCGCGGATGAACGTGTACGTCAGGTCGATCTCCCACCACCGGTGGCCGTGGCTGGCGCTCCGCGGGGCGGCGTGGTGGTTGTTGTGCCACCCCTCGCCGTTGGTCAAGAGCGCCACCCACCACGTATTCCGGCTGTAGTCGCCGGTCTTGTAGTTCTGGTAGCCCCAGCGGTGGGCCGCCGAGTTCACGAACCACGTGATGTGCCAGACGTACACGGTGCGGGCGACGATGCCCCACGCGAACATCTGGGCGGTGGCCGTCACCATCGTGTCGAACCCGCCGACGAGGTAGCCGACGCCCGCCGCGAGCGCGAGCAAGAGGACGACGTGCCCGAGGTAGAACCACGCCCACCGGTTCCGCTTGTGAATCCAGCGCAGCCAGTCGTCTTCCAGCAGGTCCGGGATGTACTTGTCGTAGGTCATGAACGAGTTCATCCGCGGGTCGTCGGTGTAAATCCACCCCATGTGGCCCCAGAAAAAGTTGTCCTTCGGGCTGTGCGGGTCCTCGTCGATGTCGCTCTTCTGGTGGTGGATGCGGTGGACGCACACCCACTTGAACGGCGGCGTCTCCAGGCTACAGATGCCACACAGTGTGAACAGTTTTTCCAGCCACTTCGGGAGTTCGAGCGACCGGTGCGTGAGCAGCCGGTGGTACGCGAGGTTGATCCCGATGCTGCCGAAGATGAAGTTCCCGATGAGCAGGTAGGCGGGGAACCACCAGGTAAAGAACGGCTCGAAGAACGCGATCGGCACGAGCAGGTGGAAGCCGACGATGACGGCGAGGAACAGCGGGATGATGCGGGGCTTCGGCCGAACGGCGGTCGCGGTGGTCACAGGTCGGGGACTCCGGCGGGTATCGGATTATGATACATATAGCGGTGGGCTTGCCCACCGTGTGGCCGGAGTCTTCGACGGCCGCACCACGGAGCCTCCCGCGGGGAACTTCCCGCGTCGGGAGAAACGTCCCGGTGGGGGAACGCCTCCGCGTTTTCTCGAAGACTCGAAACCGCACGGTGGGCAAGCCCACCGCTATATACCGAGAACCCGCCATGCCGCGCACCGTTCTTCTCCTCGCACTCACGCTGACGCTCGCACCGGCCGCGGACGCGCAGCCGCCGAAGCCGTTCAAGGTCCGCTGGTACGGCCAGTCGTTCTTCCAGATCGAGACGCCCGGCGGCAAGAAGATCGTCACCGACCCGCACCAGATTCCCGCGTTCGGCCGGCACGTCGTGTCGGCCGACATTGTCACCCTGTCGCACAACCACAACGACCACAACGTCCTCGACGTGGTCGAGAACCACAAGGCCGCCCGCGTGTTCCACGGGCTGAAAGAAGTCAAGGGCCGCATCGACTGGGAGAAGATCGACGAGAAGGTCGGCTCCATCAAAGTCCGGACCGTGCCGAGCTACCACGACAACGAGAACGGGTTCACCCGCGGCAAGAACGCCATCTTCCTGATCGAGGCCGACGGGCTGACGTTCTGCCACCTCGGCGACCTCGGCCACGACCTGAACGACGAGCAGGTGAAACTGATCGGCAAGGTGGACGTGCTGATGGTCCCCATCGGCGGCACGTACACGATTAACGGCGAGGTCGCGAAGAAGCTGGTCGAGAAGCTCAAGCCGCGGCTGTTCGTGCTGCCGATGCACTACGGCGTGCCGAACTACGACGACCTGAACGGCCCGGAGGAGTTCCTCGACGGGCAGAAGCTGAAGGTCCAGCGGGTGCTGGTCGGCAACGAGCTGTCGATCCCGCCGGACGCGAAGCCCGCCGCCCCGACGATCGTGCTGCTGGGCACGACGGACGTGAAGCGGAAGTAGATGCCGGGGTTTTCACCCCGAAGGGGTGGGAGCGCTCAGCCCAGGGCAACGCCCTGGGCGCGGGCGTCCGGCGTGTCCGCGACCGCTCGCTCGCAGGCTTTCAGCCTGCCGGGTGGTTGCGGTCGCCACCCAGGGCGGCGGGCCTGACGGCCCTTGCCCTGGGCTGACATCTCCCACCCCTTCGGGGTGAAAACCGGGCCACAGATCAGGGACGTGGTTCGGGGCGATGGGGTCGTCACTGCACCGCTTCCAACTCCACCGTCAGCGGCGCTTCGCCGAGGTCCGTCTTCAGCTTCAGCTCCCGCTTCCACGACCCGACGCCGACCGGCTTGAACTTCACCGTCACGATCTGCACCGGGGCGCTCGCCGGGAACGGCTCGACCGTCAGCCCGTCGCCGGCGTCCGGGACGGCCTCCACCTTGAACGCCTTCGTCGCCCGCAGGATCACCTTCTGCGTCTGCTCCTGGCCGACCTTCACGCCCTCGAACTTCACCTTCTCCGGGGCGACCGTGATCGGGGCCTGAACGACGGCCGCCACGTTGAACTGCAACAGCGCCGCCGTCGGGTCGTTCGTCTTCAGCGTGATCGGCTCCAGGATCGTGCCGGCCGGGGCGTCCGCCTTCAGCGACACCGTGATCCGGAACTCCGGCCCCTTCGCGTCCGTCAGTTGCACGTCCAGCGGGCCGGTCGGCTTCACCACGTCCGTGACCTTCCAGTCCCGCGCCTTGCCGACGTACTTGATGCTCACCGCCTGGGACGCCTTCGTGCCCTGCTGCACGACGCCGAAGTTGACGTGGCCGGGGGTGAGCTGCACGTCCGCCCGGCTGTTCGCCTGCACCCGGATGACGGCCGTGGACACGTACTGCGGGCCGAACGTGACGTAGAACGTCTGCGCGTTCGGGCCGTTGAACTTGGCCGCGTTCATGGTCACGACCAGCTCCGCCGACTCGTTCGGCTGGAGCACCCGCTGCGGCGGGTCGGCGTCGAGACACGTGCAGGACTTCCGCACGTCGATGATCTGCAGCGGCACGTCGTAGATGTTCGTGAACGTGAACTTCTGCGTGAGCATGGTCCCGTGCGGGACGGTCCCGAAATCGTGGACGAGGACGGCCGGCGGGCTGTCCTTCTTGAACAATTTGTTCGCCCACGGGACGAACACCTGCGGCGAGCCGGCCGGCGGCGCGGGTTGGGCGGCGAGCGCCAGCGGGACGATGCCGAGGGTGACGATGCCGAGCCAGGTGCGGGTGCGTGCCATCCGTGCTGCCTCCGATGCGAGTGGTCCTCACCCGCGGTTACCGGGAACATCGGCCGTGTCTGTCAGCGATTCGCGGGGATAGCCGTGGCGGGGTGCGGAAAATGGGCGGACCCGGCGGGAGGGTCGGTGGGGTTTGCCCAACTTATCGCAGTTCCCGAGAAGGTTTGTTAGGCACGTGCCGATGGATTACGATGCAATGCACGGAGGTTCCCGATGGCCGACGCCAACCGCCCGGACGTTGTCCAGTTGCTGCTCTGCGAATCGGCGGCGTATGATGAAACACAGAATTCCTGGGTACTGGTTCGGCCGACGGCCCACCTGCACGTCCGCGGATACCGGGAAGACCCGTTCCCGCATGTGATCCCCAGGTTGGCGGCTTATTTTCAGTTGATCGACGCTTTCGGGACGGTGTCGCTTCAGCTACAGGTGGCCGCCCCGTCGCTCGGGTCCGGGATGGCTCAGGTGCTCATGCGGTCGGACGAGTACCTCGTCACCTTTCCGCCGAACCGAACCGTACTCGATGGTGTCATACGGTTGGAAGCGGTCCCGATCCTGGAAGCCGCCGAGTACGAGGTCCGACTACTAGCCGCCGGGCAACGGCTCGGGGAGCGATCCGTGGCTTATCTGCGAGTTACCGGCGAGACGATGTCATGAACCCGAAAAACGATGACGGGACCGGCCACATTGTCGGGCGGGGCGTCCGGACGGAATGGGAGTACCAACATCCGGCGTTGGCGAAGCTGGCCGCACGCCCGCGTAAGGAAGTCGTTTCCGCGCACCACAGTCTAGGTGGCGTTAAACTCAAGTTGTACCCGGTCCACTTCTTCCAGGTGACCGTCCGGCCACCGGCCGATTTCCACGCCCCGTCCGTCCGGCAGGCCCTCGATTCGGTTCTCGCGCAACTGAATGGTGAGTTGAAGCAGCGAACTGGCGAAGGCTTGAAGCTGGAAGAAGAAGGGACCGGGTGGCAACCGGACGGAACCTACCGGCTGACCCTCTCGACTGTTATGATCGACGACCTCCCGGCCCTCGCGGACACGATCGCCGGCCTCGTCGCCGCCACGGTCGGCAAGGGCACGGTTCGCGTCCAGGTCCTGCACGCGAACCGAACGATCTGCGACATCGCGGCGTGAGGCGGCCGTCACACCTTCGCCAGGTCCCACATCGTCTTCATGAACTTGATCCCGTGCGTGTAGACGTGGTCCGGGGACGGGAAGAAGTCCCGCCACACCCGCGTCGCCGCCGCCAGCGCCGGCAGCGCCCGGCCGAACGCCTCGATCACCAGCCACCCGTCGTACCCGACCTCCCGCAGCGACCGGAAGCTCTCGAACCAGTTCACCTGCCCCGTCCCCGGCGTGCCGCGGTTGTTCTCGCTGATGTGGACGTGCGCCAGGTACGGCGCGACCGTCTTGATCGCCGTACTCGGCCGCACTTCCTCGATGTTCGCGTGGAACGTGTCGTACATCGTCCGGAAGTTCGGGTGGTCCACACTCTTGACCAGCGCCACCGCGTCCGCCGCCGTCGTCAGGAAGTAGCACTCGAACCGGTTCAGGTACTCGATCGCGAGCATCAGGTTCGCCTGCTTCGCGAACTCGGCGGTCTGACGGAGTACGTCGGCGGCCCGCTTCTTCTCGTCGGGCGTCGGCCCCTCGCCGGTGAACACGCCGAGCGGCGAGTGGAACGGCCCGAGCATCGTCTCGCTGCCGAGGGCGGCGTTGCAATCGACCGCCCACTTGAGCCGCTCGACGGCCGCCTGCCGCACGGCCGCGTCCGGGCTGATCGGGCTGTGCTCCGGGTTCACGACCGTGACGGTCGTACACTTCAGCCCCTGCTTGTCGAGTTCGGTTTTGAGCTTCTTGTAGTGGGCCACGTCCCCCTCGAAGAGCGGGACTTCCACCCCGTCGAACCCGGCCGCCTTGATCTTGCCGAGCAGCGGGTAGTGTTCCTCGGTCACGAGTCCGGTCCAGAGGAGGAGGTTCATCCCGGCCTTCATGTGCGTTCGCTCCGTGGGGGTGAGGGTTCGACGGCGGCATTGTAGAAGCGGGGGAGCGTAGAGCCACACGGACGGCCGTCCGTGGGCTTTCGCCCTACAACACCATCCCTTTCCTCACAGGACGGTCCCATGAAGCGAATCGCGTTCGGTCTGCTCCTCCTCACGGCGACCGCCGCGGCCGCCGCCCCGCCGCCGCTGGCCACCGGGCTGAAGACGCCGGAGTCCGTCGTCCAGGTCGGCGGCCGCACGTTCGTCTCGTGCATCGGCGAGTTCAACACGGAAGGCGACGGCGAGGTCGTCGAAATCCAGGACGGCAAGGCCGTCCAGTTCGCGACCGGCCTCGACGACCCGAAGGGGATGGTCGCGTTCAACAAGATGCTGTTCGTGACGGACAAGACCCGCATCTGGCGGATCGACCCGAAGGGCAAGGCGACGGTCCACGTCGCGGCCGCTGCGTTCCCGACGCCGCCGATCTTCCTCAACGACATCGCCGTCGATACCCGCAACGGCATGATGTACGTCTCCGACTCCGGCAAGGACGGGCAGGGCGGGGCGCTCTACGCCATCCCGCCGAAAGGCGGCAAGCCGCGGCTCATCGTGGACGGGAAGATGATCCCCGGCCTGACGACGCCGAACGGCGTCTGCCTCGACGGCGAGTACTTCCTGCTGCTCGGTGACTGGGGCACGGGGGACTTGTACCGGGTGAAGATCGCCGACGGGTCGCACGAGAAGCTGGCCGACGGGTTCGGCGGCACGGACGGCATCGCGTGGGACTACCACGGTAAGCTCTTCATCAGCGATTGGAAGAACGGCAAGGTGTTCGGCATCCCGAAGCCGGGCGAGAAGCCGCAGCTGCTGGCCGAAGGCTTCCAGGCCGCGGCCGACATCTGCCTGACGACCGACGGCAAGAGCATTCTCGTTCCGGACATGAAGGCCGGGACGCTGACCGCGATCCCGACGACGATGCCGGGCTGGGAGGTCGATGAGTCGCCGCTGGCGATTCACACGGAGGTCGCGTTCCCGAAGCTGAAGTGGACCGGCTGGAGCAGCACGGACGACGCCGGCCGCGCGACCCCGTTGCGGCCGATCGTGCTGACGCACGCCGGGGACGGCAGCAACCGCGTCTTCGTCGCCACCGAACAGGGCGTTATCCACGCCTTCCCGAACGACCAGAACGCCACGGAAACGAAGGTGTTCCTCGACATTCAGGACCGCGTCGTCTACACGGACAAGCAGAACGAGGAGGGGTTCCTCGGCCTCGCGTTCCACCCGAAGTTCAAGGAGAACGGCGAGTTCTTCGTCTTCTACACCACGAAGGCGGCAAAGCTCACGAACGTCGTGTCGCGGTTCCGGGTGAGCAAGGACGACCCGAACAAGGCGGACCCGGCGTCGGAGGAGGAAATCCTGCGGTTCACGAAGCCGTTCTGGAACCACGACGGCGGGACGATCGCGTTCGGGCCGGACGGCTACCTGTACGTCACCCACGGCGACGGCGGCGACGCGAACGACCCGCTGAAGAACGCCCAGAACATGAACGTGCTGCTCGGCAAGATTTTGCGGATCGACGTGAACGCGAAGGCGGACGGCAAGAACTACGCGGTCCCGAAGGACAACCCGTTCGTCGGCAAGGACGGCGTGAAGCCGGAGATTTGGGCGAGCGGGTTCCGCAACGTCTGGCGGTTCGCGTTCGACCGCAAGGGCGGGCAACTCTGGGCCGCGGACGTGGGCCAGAACCTGTGGGAGGAGATCAACGTCGTCGAGAAGGGCGGCAACTACGGGTGGAGCAAGCGGGAGTCATGGCACCCGTTCAGCGTCCTCGGCGTGCGGGAGAACAAGGAGATGATCGAGCCGGTCTGGGAGTACCACCACGACGTGGGCAAGTCGATCACCGGCGGCACGGTCTACCGCGGCCCGAAGCTGCCGGAGCTGGACGGCCACTACCTGTACGGCGACTACGTGTCGAACCGGCTGTGGGCGCTGAAGTACGACGCGGAGAAGAAGCGGACGGTGGCGAACCGCCCGATCCGCGACCCCGGCCAGCCGATGCTGTCGTTCGGCGAGGACGAGAGGGGCGAGGTGTACTTCCTGAGCGTGAGCGCGACCGGGAAGGGCATCCACTGGCTCGTGAAGTAATCCCCTGACTTCCGAAGTCCGGCTTCGACTTCGGAAGTCGAAACGAGGGAGGGGCGCGAGCGGGCGGCGAGAAGGTTCCTGCGCGGGATCGACTTCCGAAGTCGAAGCCGGACTTCGGAAGTCAGGTTCTCATTCTCCCTTCTTCCACGCCCCGAGCAGGTTCGAGAAGTCGTCCGTCCACACCGGCCCCGGCGGCACGGCGAGCTTCTGCCACCGCGCGTCCGGCTTGCCGAAATCCTCGACCCGGTCCGCCACGATCATCCAGATCGACGGCTCCTGCCCCGTTTGCTTGCCCGCCGCGCTCGGAACCAGGTCGTTGTCCACCTTCATCACCAGGTTCGGGTCGATGCTCTGCAACACGCGGCCGGCGAGCGGCGGCAGGTCGAGGTAGCGGTTCGACAGGTGCAGCGCGAGGACGCCGTGCGGCTTCAGCTTCGCCCGGTACAACTCGAACGCCTCGCGGGTCAGCAGGTGGACCGGCACGGCGTCCGAGCTGAACGCATCCAGCACGAGCAGGTCGAACTCGTCGTCGGCCGCCTTCAGTAGCTGGCGGCGTGCGTCGCCGAGCACGATGTCCCACGCGGCGGGGCACGTCGAAAGAAACGTGAAGTATCGCTCGTCCTTCGCCACCCGCTCGACGGCGGGATCGATTTCGTAGAAGGTCCACGTCTGTCCGTCGTCGGCGTAGGCGGCCGTCGCCCCGCAGCCCAGGCCGACGACGCCGACCCGCATCCGCTTCTCGACCGGCATTTTCTCGATGAGGCGGCCGAACGGCCCCTGGCGGTGGTAGTACGTCGCCGGGTCGGGGCGGCCGGCGGTCGGCCAGAGCTGCTGGCCGTGCAGCGTCGTGCCGTGGATGATGCGGTGGAACCGGCCGTCCTCGCTCCGCATGACGCGGAGCGTGCCGAAGTAGTTGCGGTGCGTTTCGAGGACCGTGCCGAGCGGGTTCGGCGAGAACGACCCGACGACGAGCAGCACGGCCAGACACAGCGCGAACCGCACCGGCCGCCAGACGAGGGCGAAGGCGAACGCGGCCGGCGCGCCGAACGACAGCCCGCCGAGCGCGATGCGGTGGAGCAGCTCCTGGTCCGGCTCGTCCGGCTTGGGCCCGACCACCCACGGCACGACGACGACGAGCGCGAGCGTCAATGCCCCGAGGGCGAACGGCCAGACGCCGTCCGCGGGCTTGAGCTTCACGCCGACCTGGTCCGACGGCGGCCGGACGAGGCCGGCGAGGACGACCGCGATGGGGTATTCGAGGTTGCCGAGGTTCGCGAAAAGGACCGGCGCGACGAACGTGTTCGCGAGGCCGCCGAGGACGCCGCCGGCGGACAGCCACAGATAGAACGCGGTCAGCCGCTCCGGCGGCGGCTTGCTCGCGGCCAACTCGCCGTGGCAGAGCAGCGCGACGAGGACGAACGCCGACAGGTGGACGCCGGCGACGAGGACCATCGGCTCGTTCGCCCGCATCAGCAGCGCGACGGCGAGGAAGCAGAGCGACATCGGCGTGATTCGTGCGACGAGCTTCCGCGCGCGGTTCGACCAGCCGGCGAAGACGACGACGAAGCTGAGCAGGTAGAGGCCGAGCGGCAGCACCCAGAGCATCGGGACCGGGGCGATGTCCGTGGTCAGGTGCGTGGTCACGCTCATCAGCAACGACGACGGCAGCGCCGCGAGCGCGACCCACCGCCACGGGCTGGCAACTTCTTGTTCCCTCCCCCCTTGGGGGGGAGGGTTAGGGAGGGGGGTCGGCAGGGCCAGTGGCTGGTGACTCCCTT
>NZ_JCABYM010000046.1:70092-80099 GCF_059499385.1 Limnoglobus sp.
CCCCCCCCCCCCCCCCCCCCCCCCCCCCCCCCCCCCCCCCCCCCCCCCCCCGGCAGGGCCAGTGGCTGGTGACTCCCTTCAGTGGTTGCGGCTGCCCACCCCCCTCCCCGACCCTCCCCCCCAAGGGGGGAGGGAGAAAGACGGGCCGCCGCAATTCCACAGATCGCGATCAACGCCGCCACCACCGCGAACCCGACGGCCCACGCCGCCCGCTGGTCGCCGAGCGGGAGCAGCGGTTCCACCAAAAGCGGGTAACTCAGCAGCCCGACGAAACTGCCGAGGTTGCTCGCCGCGTACAGCGGGTACGGGTCCCGGCCGAACCGGGCGTACCACCGCTGCAACAGCGGGGCCGTCATCGCCAGCGCCAGGAATGGCCCGCCGACCGCCGCGAGCAGCACGGCCAACACCGCGAAGATCGGCATCTCGCTCTCGGTCGGGATCAGCGCCTCCCGCGGTTTCAACAGTCCGCCGAGGACAAGTAGGCCGCCCGCGGCGAGCAACAGCACGACGTGCAAGCCCACCTGCCGTCGCGATTTCGTGAGTTGGTGGGCCAGGAAGTAGCCGAGCAAGAGCACGGCCTGGAAGAAGACGAGGCACGTGTTCCACACCCCCGGCGTGCCGCCGAGGACCGGAAGGAGCTGCTTGCCGATCAGAGGCTGCACGAGGAACGACAGCGCGGCGGACAGGAAGATCGTGAGGGCGAACAGCGTGGGCAGCACCGGGGTTTCTCCGCGAACGGGTCGAACGGTCGGCCGGGATGGGATAGGCCGGCCCGCCGCCGCCCGCCACCGGAAACTTCCCCGCCCGGCCGGTTCCTTCCACCCGCCGGCTTGGTATCATCACCGTCGCACCGATCACATCCCGGAGTCTTCGCATGGCGTCCCCCCAGGTGCTCGACCCCGAATCGCTCCTCGCCCCCATCGACGGCGACGACCCGGCCGGGGCGCGGCCGTCGATCCTCGACCGGAACAAGCTCAAGGAGTACCGCGAGGACTTCGACCCGGAGCGGGACTTGTCCGAGGAGGACCGCCGCGACCCGAAGTACGCCGAGGCCCAGAAGAAGGTCCCGCAGTGGGACAAGGTTCTCCAGTTCGGGACGCAATACTTCTCCCGGACCGGCAAGGACCTGACCGTGGCCATGGCGATGACCGAGGCCCTCACGAAACAGACGGGCTTTGCCGGGCTACGGGACGGGCTGAAGCTCCTCCGGCGGCTGTGCGAGGACTGCTGGGACCGGATGCACCCGGTCATCGACGACCCGACGAACCCGGACGACGTGGAGGGCCGCGTCGCCCCGTTCGCGTTCATCGACGACGACATCAAGACGCCGTTCTTCCCGAACAGCGTCCGGTCGATCCCGCTCTTGACCACGCCGGACGGCGTGGACGTGTCGTTCGCGGCCTGCCAGACCTACGGCCCGGACTCCCCGGCGAAGGTGACGCAAGAGGACTTCCGCGCGGCCGTGTCGTCGGCGAACGAGGGCCAGGTCGAGCGCATCCGCACGATGAACGAGGACATCGACGCGGCGCTCATCGAGCTGCAGGCCCTCGTGGACGTGCTGGACGCGAAGGCCGGGTCGAACGCCCCCGGCCTCGGCGGGCTGCGGAAGGCGATCCAGGATTGCCAGTCGATGACGCAGGAGGTGGTCCGGCTCCGCGGTAGCGGGGCCGAGGTCGAACCCGAGGCGGACGAAGCCGAGGTGGGTGGCGCGGAGGGCGGAACGTCCGGCGGCGGGGGCGGCGGCTTGGGGGCGGTGCGGTCCCGCGACGACGTGTACGCGAAGTTCAACGAACTGACCATCATCCTGGAGCGGATCGACCCGCACAGCCCGGTCCCGTTCCTCATCCGCCGGGCGATGGAGATGCGGGACCTGAAGTTCCCGGAACTCGTGGACAAGCTAACCTCGGCGAAGCCGGTCCTCGATTTCCTCCGCGTGCCGCTGAACGAGGAGCCGCCGCAGTGACGGCTACTTCGTCACGCCGGCCGCGTCGAGGATCGCCTTCAGCTTCGCCCGCTTGTCGTCCGGCAGCGGCGTGATCGGCAGGCGGTTCGGCCCGGCCGGGCGGCCGAGCAGGGCCATCGCCTCCTTGATCGCACCGTTCCCCGTGCCGAGGGCCATCGCCAGCCGGACCGGGTGCAGCCGGGCCTGGAACGCCTGGGCCGCGGCCACGTCCCCCTTCATGAACGATTCGTAAATCCCGACGCACAATTCCGGCGCGATGTTGCACGACGCCGGGATCGCCCCCTTCGCCCCGAACACCAGCGCCGCAGCGATGAGCGTGTCCCGGCCGTTCAGCACGGCGAACGTCGGCGGCACGCGGCGGATGATCTCGATGGTGTTCTGCAAGTCGCCGGACGAGTCCTTGATGCCGACGACGTTCCGCAACTCCGCCAGCTTCGCCACCGTGTCCGGCTCGATGCTGAGGCCGCCGCACGTCGCGGGGTTGTTGTAAAGCACGACCGCCTTCCCCGTGCTCTCCGCGACGCGGCGGAAGTGCTCGACCAACTCCGCCTGCGTCGGCTTCAGGAAGTACGGCGTGATGACCGACACGCCGGCGGCCCCTTCCTTCTCGGCCATCTTCGTGAGGCGAATCACCTCGCGGGTCGTCTCCGCCCCGGTCCCGACGTACACCGGCGCGCGGCCGTTGACGTGGGCCATCGCGGCCGCGACGACCTGCTGCTTCTCGGCCTCGTCGAGGGCGTAGAACTCACCGGTCGTGCCGAGGACGAAGATGCCGTGGACGCCGTGGGCGAGCATGAAGTCGATGTGCTTCTTCAACCCAGGCAGGTCGAGCGATTCGTCGGCGAGGAAGGGCGTGACGACCGGCGGGATGATGCCACGGAGCATGGAACGGGCCTCGCGGGGTGGGGTGCGAGTATGTTAGGGCGAAAGCCCCGGCACGGCCGTGCCGGGGCTTTCGCGTTCCCCTAGTCTATCTCCCTTCCCATACGCCTCACCCGGAGCCACCCGTGGCGAAGATCAACGTCAAGAACCCCGTCGTCGAGATGGACGGCGACGAAATGACCCGCATCATCTGGCAGCGGATCCGCGAGAAGCTGATCCTACCGTACCTCGACATCGACCTGAAGTACTACGACCTCGGCATCGAACACCGCGACGCGACCGACGACAAGGTCACGTTCGAGTCGGCCGAGGCGACGAAGAAGTACGGCGTGGCCGTCAAGTGCGCGACCATCACGCCGGACGAGGCGCGGGTCAAGGAGTTCAACCTCAAGCGGATGTACCCGTCGCCGAACGGCACGATCCGGAACATCCTCAACGGCACGATCTTCCGCGAGCCGATCATCTGCAAGAACGTGCCGCGGCTCGTCGGGCACTGGGACAAGCCGGTCGTCGTCGCCCGGCACGGGTTCGGCGACCAGTACAAGGCGAGCGAAATCCTCTTCCCCGGCCCCGGCACGGTCAAGCTGACGTACACCCCGGCCGACGGCGGCCCGGTCGTCGAGAAGGAAGTGTTCAAGGCCCCGAGCGGCGGCGTGACGCTGGCGATGTACAACCTCGACGAGTCGATCAAGGGCTTCGCGCGGGCCTGCTTCAACTACGGCCTCGGCCGCGACTACTCGGTCTACCTGAGCACGAAGAACACGATCCTGAAGGTCTACGACGGCCGGTTCAAGAACCTGTTCCAGGAGGTGTTCGACGCCGAGTTCAAGGCGAAGTTCGACGCGAAGAAGCTGGCCTACGAGCACCGGCTGATCGACGACATGGTGGCCGCGAACATGAAGTGGACCGGCGGCTACCTGTGGGCGTGCAAGAACTACGACGGCGACGTGCAGTCCGACACCGTCGCGCAGGGGTACGGGTCGCTCGGCCTGATGACGAGCGTGCTGACGACGCCGGACGGCAAGACGGTCGAGGCGGAGGCGGCCCACGGCACGGTGACGCGGCACTACCGCGAGCACCAGAAGGGGAAGAAGACGAGCACGAACCCGATCGCGTCGATCTACGCCTGGACGCGGGGGCTGATCTACCGCGGCAAGATGGACGAGACGCCGGACGTGGTGACGTTCGCGGAGACGGTCGAGAAGGTGTGCGTCGATCTCGTCGAGGCCGGGAAGATGACGAAGGACCTGGCGATCCTGATCAGCGACAAGACGCCGTACCTGACGACGGACGAGTACCTCGACGCGGTGGACGCGGAACTGAAGAAGCGGATGGCGTAACCGCGACTGTTTAGCGGGCGACCCGACGGGTCGCCCGCGTCATTTCACCCGCACGAAGGCATACGCGGACGCTTGCCGGAACAGCCACTCGTTGGTCAACTCGAACCCGTGTTTCTCGCCGACGAAGCAGTTCACATACGCCCGCCGCTCCTCCGGCGAGTAGTGGTCCATCACCACCCACACGCGCCCGCCGACGTTCACGGCGTCAAGCTCGTCGTAGTTCTTCAACTCGCCGTGGAAGAAGTAGAGGTAGCCCGGCTCGTCGCTGAACACGGCCTCGCCAGGCAGCCGGTTCTTGTTCACGAACTCGGTCACCGCCGCGGAGTCCGGCCGCGGCCACGGCTTCGCGAGATGGATCACCGTCGGTACGACCGCGACCAGCACGAGAAGCCATGCCACCCGCACCCCGTCCCGCGGGTATCGCCGTACCACCGCGCTCAGCCCGAGGCCGCCGAGCATCAACGCGCACGGCGCGATGAAGTGCATCAGTCGGTTGAAGCCATACGGGTACGAGTGAGCCGCTGCCCCGACGACGGCGAGCGCGAACGGGACCGTAACGGCGACCGCGAGGTCGCGGCGGCCGGTCCGCCACGCGAATGCGACCCCGACCGGGGCGAGCGCGAACAGGACCAGCCCGGCCGGCAGGAACGCATACTGGAACGTCGTCGCCGTGTGTTCGACGAGCCACGCCGGGACCGTCGCGGGCTTCGCAAAGTTCGGGAAGTCGCGGACCCACTCCGTGACCAAACTCGTCACCCGCTGATTGCTGATCGGGCCGATGTACAGCAGCATGGCCGTCGCCAGCATTGAACCCGCGGCCGACAACCACGCGAACCGGGCCGACCGCCACGCGGCCGGAAGCAGCGCGGCCATCAGCCCGCCGAGGACGAACGCCGTCGGATAGGAGAAGCACAGCAGAAACGGAGACACGACCGCGAGCGCCCGCAGCCGTCGCGCCGCCGACCAGTCGGCCGTGCGGAGGTAGCCGTAGAGCAAGAGCGTCACCAGGAAGCAGTCGCCGGCATACGGCTTCACCGTGCAGCCGAGCCAGACGTGGTTGTCCGAGACCGCGACCAGCCCGACCGCCACGGGCACGAGGACCGGTGCGAACGCGAGCCGGGCGAGCGGAACGGTCAGCAGGAGGGTCCCGCAGCTGAACAGAAATGGCGGCAGCCGCCAAACGAATGACACGTCGCCGACCAGCACGTGCAACGTCTTGAGCATCCACAGGAACAGCGGCGGGGCCGCGACCGCGTGGTCGAGCGGCCCCAACAGCCGGAGATATCCCTTGCCGAGGACGTTGTTCAGCAGGACCGATTCGTCGTACCAGATGGTGTGATTGCAGCCGTAGTGCCAGGCCCGCAACACCAGCCCGACGACGACGGCCAGTAACGTCAACGACGGGCCACGCCGCCCGTCGGGCAGGGGGTCGGCCCGCCGGGTAACGACGGCGACCTTTACGCGGGTGAGCTTCGTGAGCGCGAACATGCACGGCCTCCGGATGCGTCCCGATACCACACCCGGCTTCCCGCGCCTATCCAGAGTGCGCCGCTTCCCCGGTTCCTGATTGGCACGGCCGAAGTTCATCCGCTAAACTGTTGATACCTCTTATTCCTGCCGACGGCTTCCGCCGTCCCTCGCCGAGCCGCCACATGCTCACGATCCTCGGTTCCCGGTCCCGTACTTGCGACGGCATCTCCCGGCGGTCGTTCCTCCGTGCCGGGGCGCTCGGCGCGACCGGGCTGACGCTCTCGTCCTTGATGAAGGCCGAGGCGGCGGCCGGGAAGAAGTCGCACAAGTCGGTCATCATGGTCTACCTGACCGGCGGCCTCGCCCACCAGGACACGTTCGACCTGAAGCCGAACGCCCCGGCCGAGGCCCGCGGCGAGTTCAAGCCGATTAACACGAACGTCCCCGGCATCCAATTCGGCGAGTTGCTGCCGCGGCTGTCGCGGTGCGCCGACAAGATGGTCGTGCTGCGGTCGCTCGTCGGCCAACGGGACGAGCACAGCTCGTGGCAGAGTTACACCGGCACGACGATGGACGCCGCGAAGCGGGAGCACAAGCCGCACTTCGGGTCCGTCGTAACGCGGTTGCTCGGCCAAACCGACCCGGTCGTTCCGGCGTTCGTGGACCTGTCGCCGACGATGGTTCACAAGCCGTACAACACGCCCGGCCCGGCGCTGCTCGGCCGCGCCGCCGCCCCGGTGAAGGTGGACGGCGACGAGGTCGCGGTGCTGAAGAACCTCAGCGTCCCGATGAACCAACTGACCGACCGCCAGTCGCTGCTCGCGGCGATGGACCGGTACAAGGAGTCGGCCGAGACGTTCCACGACCGCGCCTTCGAGGTGCTGACGTCTTCCAAAGTCGTGGACGCGCTGGACGTGTCGAAGGAGTCGCCGAAGGTCCGCGAGCGGTACGGCCGGGGGTCGCCGAAGCACCTCGGCGACGGCGGGCCGATGTGGAACGACCAACTCCTCATGGCCCGCCGGCTGGTCGAGGCCGGGGCGCGGGTCGTGACCGTCGCCTACGGGTTCTGGGACACGCACGGCAGCAACTTCAAGTACCTGAAGCAGCACCTCCCACTGTTCGACGCCGGCATCTCGGCGCTGATCGAGGACATCTACACCCGCGGGCTGGACCGGGACGTGACGGTGTGCGTGTGGGGCGAGTTCGGGCGGACGCCGAAGATCAACAAGGACGCCGGCCGCGACCACTGGGCGCGGGTGAACGGCGCGCTCCTGGCCGGCGGCGGGATGCGGACCGGACAGGTGATCGGCAGCACGGACGGCATTGCCGGCGAGGCGAAGAACGACCCGATCCCGTACCCGAACGTGCTGGCGACGGTGTACCGCAACCTCGGCCTCGACCCGCACGGCATGGTGTACGACGTGTCCAACCGCCCGAACCCGATCCTGCCGAGCACTGTCCAGACCATCGATAAGGTCTACGGGTAGCCGGTGGGGGGATGACAATGAAATTGGCCGAAGCGCTGTTGCTGCGGGCGGACTCGCAGAAGAAACTCGCCTCGCTCCAGGAGCGGACGCAGAAGTACACGGTCGTGCAGGAGGGGGAACAACCGGCCGAAGACCCGCGGGCCTTGTTGCGCGAAATCGAGGCGGTCGCGGCGAGTCTCGAAAAACTCGTCTTCGCCATCAACCGCACGAACATCAAGTACACGATCAAGACCGGCGAGACGCTCACGGAAGCCCTGGCAAAGCGGGACGGCCTCATCCAGCGGCATCGCATCCTGCAATCGGTCATCAACTCGTGCGCCAAGCCGGTCGAGCGGTACGGCGCGAAGGAAATCCGTTGGGTGCTGACGGTAGACTTGAAGCAGCTCCAGGCGGACGCGGACGACCTGGCCAAGCGTATTCGCGACCTGAACGCGGCCGTCCAGGAGGCCGGCTGGCAGGTCGAACTCGAACAGTAGAGAACTGGGGGGTTCCGGGCGAGCGCGACCCAGCGGCGGGGGATACCGCCGTAGCGGCGAAAGCCGCATCGGGTCACGCGGCGGGCAGCGTGGAGGGTTCGATCCCCTCATCGCACAACTCAGCCCAGCACCGCGCACACCGGACTTCGCACCGCGCAACCGTCACCACCGCACGCGCTGACGGAACCCCTCAGCCATTTTCCGGCGGCTTCACGTCGCCCGTCGTCGGCTCGGGCTTCGGCTGGTCAGGGTCGATGATGAGAGTTCCGCTCGCGCGGTCCCACTTCAACCGCGTCGTCTTCGCCGGCTTCGGGATGTGATAGATGGGCGGCCCGGCCTCGATATCGACCCAGACGGACGGTCCAGGCTTCGGCGGTGGGTTGCGCGGCTTTTTGGGTTTCATGGCTCACTCGATGCGAATGTAGTCGCTCTTGGCCGTCACGTCTTGCCACTCGAAGAGCGACGACCGACGCCGGTATTTTAACCGAAACGCATACCGTCCGCGCGCGGGAAACACCAAACGGTTCAGCCGAAATGCCTGTTCGGTAACCGGCGAATCGGCTCGAAACGGGATTCGCCCCAAGTGCTGGCTTGCGATCCTCCGCTCGCCTTCGGGGGCGTCCAACCACTCGACCTCGATCCAGAATTTTCGAGACCCCGACACTTCGTTCAACAAAAACAACCGGAGGTAGACCCAAAATTCCCACTCCGGGCACTCCGCGTCGGAGGGGACGCGGTAGGTGTACCCGACGCCTTCGAGAATGCGTAGCGTCCGCGGGCCAGCGACGCCCAGCCACGGGGCGTCCTGGCACACGAGGAAGTGCTGCACCACGAACTTCGGCTTCGCCATCGGGTCACACCTTCTTCAAGAACGTGATCCGCCCGCCCTCCACCCACTCGACCACGAAGATGTTCCCGTGCGGGTCGAAGCACGCGTCGTGCGGGTGGACGAACTTCCCTGCTTGCCACTGCTTCGCGTCCCGCCGTACCTTGAACCCGTCCAGCACCGTCTTCCGCCACGCCTCGTCGTCCCCCAGGTGGACGATCGGCTTCCCGGCCTTGTCGAACAGGCTCACCCGCGCGTGCAGGTCCGGGACGAGCATCACGTCCCCCTGGATGTCGATGTGCGCCGGGAACAGCACCGTCCCCTTCTCGGTCGTGCTCAGGTGCTTGCCGTCGAGGTCGAAGGTTTGCAGCCGGGCGTTGGCGCGGTCACACACCACCAGCTTCGGATCGTTCGGCGTGCGCTCGTCGATCCAGTTGCCGTGCGGCGTCGTGAACTGGCCGTCCGCATTGCCGTGGCCGCCGAAGACGCTCAGCAGCTTCCCGTCCTTCGTGTATTTCAACATGTAATGCGACCCATACCCGTCGCCGACGAAGAGGTCGCCGTTCGGGCAGAACGCCACGTTGGTCGGGAAGTAGTTCTTCTTCGCGTCCTCGTACTCCTTCGCCTCCGGCCGTTCCAGCTTCCACACGACCTCGCCCTTCGCGTTCATCTTCACGACCTTCGGGCTACGCCACGTGTTCGTGTAGTAGAAGAACTCCTCGCCGCCCTCCTTGCGGACGTCGATGCCGTGGCCGCCGCCGTGCCACTCCTTGCCGAACGACCGGATGAACTTCCCGGCCGTGTCGAACACGAACGTGGTGTCGAGGCCCTTCCGCTTCTCGTGCCCCTGGTGGGTGATGTAGACCTGCCCCTGCGAGTCGATGGCGACGTTGTGCGTCGTCTGCCACTCGAGGTCGTTCGGCAGCGTGCCCCAGTTGTGGTGGCACTCGTACTTGTACCCGTCGATGCCGATCACGGGCGTATCGGTCCCGGCCTTCTTTTCGGCCCCCAGAATGATCGGCCCGGTCGTGGCGGTGGCGGCGGTGGCGGCGGAGAGCTTCAGGAAGTTGCGGCGGTTCATCGGGACTCCTCGGAACGGGGAAAGGGAAGGCCCAGTTTAGACGGGACCGAAAGCGAACGCAACGCACCGGTCCGACATTGTTCCGTCGGCGCGGAATTCTTGCGCCCGCCTGACATTCCGATTCACGCAGGACGGATTTGCGTCCGGGGTGTTGCTGTTCTAGCCTTCGCTTGAAATCTCAGCCCATCCGCTGACCGCGCTCAACCCGGTGCCCGCTATGTCCGCCCCCGCAACGGTCGAGGAACTCCTTCAACTCATCCGCAAGAGCGGCATGGTCGATGAGGGGAAACTCACCGCGCACCTGCAACGGCGGCAGAAGGGCCGCGGCATCCCCGCGGACGTACGCGAGGCGTCCGACGCCATGATCGCCGACGGCATCCTGACGAACTTCCAGGCCGAGCAATTCCTGTTAGGTAAGTGGCGCGGGTTCACCATCGGCAAGTACAAGCTGCTCGAGCGGGTCGGCGTTGGCGGCATGGGCC